>CAKQBP010000029.1 GCA_934216375.1 uncultured Veillonella sp. | reverse complement strand
ACAACACTTGGTATTAGCCAAGAACAACCATGTCATCGCCAGTGGATACAGTTTGGTTAGCAGATACGCGAACTTCAGAAACTACAGCATCATGTGGAGCTGCGATTTCGTTTTGCATTTTCATAGCTTCAAGAATCAACAAAGTTTCGCCTTTTTTAACTGCTTGACCAGCAGATACTGCTACAGATAAGATTTTACCAGGCATTGGAGCTTTTACAGTTTCAGCACCTGCTGGAACTGGAGCTGCTGCTGCAGCTGGAGCTGGTGCTGGTGCAGGAGCTGCTTTAGGAGCTGGAGCTGCTGCTGGAGCTGCTTTAGGAGCTGCTGCAGGAGCCGCTGCTTTCACTTCATTAACTTCTACATCATATGCTGTACCATTTACTGTAACGTTGAATTTTTTCATCTTAAATTCCTCCAAAATGTGTAGTTTCTACACAAAACTTATAAATATTTTTACACATATAAATTGAGTAATCCCATGGATTATCAAATTAGCCAATTATCTTATCGATTACCACGCAAACGGCCTTCCATTTTCCAATTGTAGCTTACGATTGGACGGATATGCGCGATTTGATCAGCGGAATAACCCATTGCCGCTAATGCACCAACGATTACTGCTACTACATCTTGAGATGGAGCTTTACCGTTAGTTGTTGTAGCATTGCTCATTACAAATGCCTCCTAAAAATATTTTAACCTCTACCGCTTAAGCGACCTTCCAAGCGCCATTTAGCACTAGTTGCTGTAGGTCGAATAGATGCAATTTGTTCAGATGAGTACCCCATCGCCACAATGGCACCTACGATAGCTGCTACTACTTCATCCTCATTTTGAGCAGATGCATTTGCTGGAGCTACAGGAGTAGCTGTTGGAGTAGCAACAGGAGCAGTTGCTGCTGGTGCTTCTTTTTTCTTCTTAGTAGGATCGATTAAATGTACGATTTCCATAAGAATACCTAAAGCTATCAATACAGCAAATACAACTGTCATATTAATCGCCATGATTAACCAAGGATTGGTAGTAACTGCTTGTCCTTCCATAATCATTCCCCTTTCTAAAAAAGTAGTAAAGAAAGGTATCTCCCAAATTCGATGATATGTTTACCGAATCGAATTATAATGGAATATTACCATGTTTCTTTGGAGCACGGTTTTCGCGTTTACTTGCAAGCATTGCCAAAGCGTTGATAACTGCTGGACGAGTTTGTTTAGGTTCGATTACAACATCTACGAAGCCACGTTCTGCAGCTTTGTAAGGAGTCGCAAACTCTTCTACATATTTAGCTGTTTTAGCATCTTTATCTTCGTCTTTCTTGAAGATAATATTAGCTGCACCAGCAGGACCCATTACAGCGATTTCGGATGTAGGCCAAGCATATACTTGGTCTGCGCCTAAATCTTGGGAACACATAGCGAGGTAGGAACCGCCATATGCTTTACGAGTGATAACAGTAATTTTTGGTACTGTAGCTTCAGAGTAAGCATATAACATTTTAGCACCATGACGAATGATACCGCCCCATTCTTGATTTGTGCCAGGCAAGAAACCAGGAACGTCAACGAAGTTAACGATTGGAATATTGAAAGCATCACAAAAACGGATGAAACGGGAAGATTTGTCAGAAGCGTTAATGTCCAAGCAACCAGCCATTACTTTTGGTTGGTTAGCAATGATACCAACGGATTGACCATCAAAACGAGCGAAGCAAGTAATGATATTAGTAGCATAGAATGGTTGTACTTCATAGTATTCGCCATTATCTACAGTAGCTGCGATAACATCTTTCATGTCGTAAGGCATGTTACTGTTATCTGGCAACAAGCTATTCAAGCTTTCATCCTCACGAGTTGGATCGTCACCAGTATCTACCAATGGAGCATCTTCCATATTGTTGGATGGCAAGAAGCCTAATAAGTAACGAATTTGAGCGATACAATCATCTTCATTTTCAGCTGCAAAGTGAGCAACACCAGACACGGAGTTGTGAGCCATTGCACCACCAAGATCTTCAGCGGTTACTTCTTCACCAGTTACAGATTTGATTACTGCAGGACCAGTGATGAACATTTGAGAAGTATTTTTAACCATGTAGATGAAGTCAGTCAATGCTGGAGAATATACAGCACCGCCCGCACATGGGCCCATGATTACGGAAATTTGTGGAATAACACCAGATGCATTTGTATTTTCAAAGAAAATTTTACCGTAACCAGCAAGGGCATCTACTGCTTCTTGAATACGAGCACCGCCGGAATCGTTGATACCAACAATAGGAGCACCCATTTTCATTGCTAAACGTTGTACTTTAACGATTTTAGCAGCATGCATTTCACCAAGAGAACCACCTTCTACAGTGAAATCTTGTGCAAATGCATATACTAAACGACCGTCGATAGTACCATAACCTGTTACTACACCTTCGCCTGGTAATTCTTTCTTTTCTTGACCGAAGTTAACACAACGATGTTTAACGAATTGATCAAGTTCAACGAAGGAATTATCATCGAACAATTTAGCCAAGCGTTCGCGAGCAGTCATTTTACCTTGAGCATGTTGTTTCTCAACGCGTTTTTCGCCGCCACCAGCTTTAACTTTAGCTAGTTTTTCGTGCAATAACTCGATTTTTTCCTGCACTGTTGCCATTATAGCACCTCCAAATAAAACTTGTTACAGTATCATTTTATTTCATAAATGAATAAAGTTCAAGAAGCATACATATTTAATATATAACGTAGGATTATATGTATATGTATATCTACAACTCATATATAATGATGTGAATTGGATACTGTATTATTTCATACGTTGACATAATTCAAGCAAAACACCGCCAGTTGCTTTTGGATGTAAGAAAGCAATTGAGGAGCCGCCTGCACCATAACGAGGTTTTTCGTCAATCATACGAACGCCTTTAGCCATCAAATCAGCAATAGCATTTTCAATATTATCAACGCGCAATGCAACGTGTTGGATACCATCACGACCACCATTTTTTTCGATAAATTTACCGATAGGGCCATCTGGAGTTGTAGTTTCTAAGAATTCAAGTTCAGCATCACCACAAGGGAAGAAGGATACTTTTACCTTTTGTTCTTCTACGATTTCGTCTTCAGGAAGATGTTCAATGCCTAATGCATTTTTATAGAATTCTTTAGTTGCTGCTAAATCATTAACACCAATACCGATGTGATCCACTTGTAATACTTTAAAAGCCATTTTGATTATCTCCTTTTCAAGGCTAAATCTCTAATGCTATGTAGTCGCCGTCTACTTTAGCACGCTTGTCATTACGCCATTAACAACTGTATATGGATCGCTTTCGCGTTCATTAACAGCTGCCACTTGGCTATTAAATTCGTCGCTTGTAACAATTTTATCAGCTACATAACGACCAATTTGTTCATTAATCATTGCGATGATTTCATCACGAGTACGTTCTGCCCGACGAGATTCCAATTCACCAGAATCTTCAAGATACTCAAAATGTTCATCTAAAGCGTCGATAAGCTCATCTACGCCTTGGTCTTTACTAGCAATTGTGCGCTTAATTGGTGGGCGCCATTTTACTTCACGAGAATCTAGGTCAAGCATCATTTCAATTTCTACATTCAAACGATCGCAACCATCTCGGTCAGCTTTGTTGATAGCAAATACATCGCCAATTTCAAGAATACCCGCCTTGATAGCTTGGATATCATCACCGAGACCAGGAACCAGTACAACCAATGTAGTATCAGCATTTTTTACAATATCTACTTCAGATTGACCTACGCCTACAGTTTCAATAATTACTAAATCCATGCCAAAGGCATCCATGAGTTTTACAACGTCTGCAGTCTTTTTAGATAATCCACCAAGACTACCACGCGTGCCCATGCTTCGAATGAATACATTTTCATTTAATGTTAAATCATTCATTCGAATACGGTCCCCCAAGATAGCACCTCCAGAGAATGGGCTAGTTGGGTCGATGGCAACGATGCCGATTTTTTTACCTTGATCTAAATAATGTTTAACTACCTTATCGGTCAAAGTACTTTTACCAGCACCAGGGGCCCCTGTAATACCGAGAATACGTGCGTTCCCCGTTTTAGGGTAAATTGCCTTCATAATATCGATGGCATTATCATACTCGTTTTCTACAGCTGTTATGGACCGTGCTAAGGCTAGTCTAGAACCTTCAAAAAGGCCTTTAACTAAATCCATTCGCCTCACCACCTATCTTCGAATATGGGAATAGAGGGGAGCCAACTATTCGAGTTGCACCCCTCTTTGCCCCAAGCAATTATTTTACGTTTTCTTTAATAAAGTTAACGATATCGCTAGTTGGTGTGCCAGGTGTGAATACTGCCGCTACGCCAGCTTTTTTCAAGCCAGGGATATCAGCGTCAGGAATAACGCCACCACCGATTACAAGAACATCCCCCATGCCTTTTTCTTTCAAAAGTTCAACAATTTTAGGGAACAATGTATTATGAGCACCAGAAAGAAGAGATAATGCAACTACATTAACGTCTTCAGAAAGCGCTGCTTCAACAATTTGTTCTGGTGTTTGACGAAGACCAGTATAGATTACTTCGAAACCAGCATCGCGAAGTGCGCGTGCTACTACTTTTGCACCACGGTCATGACCATCAAGACCTGGTTTTGCTACAATTACTCTAATACGTTTTTCTGCCATGATATATTACCTCCGAAATCAGCCGATATTATAATGTGGAATGAGCTTCGTATTCACCGAATACTTCGCGCAATACATTACAAATTTCACCCAAAGTAGCATATGTTTTAACTGCTGCAAGAATTAATGGCATCAAGTTAACAGATTCGTCAGCTGCGCCAGCTTTCAACTCAGCTAAGGCTTTATCAACTGCGGCTTGATCGCGGTTAGCACGAACTGCTTGAGTTTTCTTAGATTGGTTAGCACCTACGGAAGCGTCTACGCGAAGCAAGTCTTTTGGAGCTTCTTCTTCAACTTGGAATTTGTTTACGCCAACGATTGTGCGCAAGCCAGATTCAACTTCCATTTGCCATTTGTAAGCGGATTCTTGAATTTCTTTTTGGATGTAGCCTTTTTCGATTGCTACTACAGCGCCGCCCATTTCATCAATTTTCTTGATGTATGCCATAGCTTCGTCATAGATAGCGTTAGTCATAGCTTCAACATAGTAGGAACCGCCCAATGGGTCAACTACGTCAGCCAAACCAGATTCGTAAGCCACGATTTGTTGAGTACGAAGAGCTACTTGTACAGATGCTTCTGTAGGAAGAGCCAAAGCTTCGTCACGAGAGTTTGTATGTAAAGATTGAGTACCGCCCATTACAGCTGCTGCAGTTTGAAGAGCAACACGAACGATGTTGTTATCAACTTGTTGCGCAGTCAACATGGAACCAGCTGTTTGAGTATGTACACGAAGCATCATGGATTTTGGTTTTTTAGCACCAAAACGTTCTTTCATGATTGTTGCCCATAAGCGACGAGATGCGCGGAATTTAGCAACTTCTTCAAGTACATTATTATGAGCATTCCAGAAGAAGGAAAGACGACCAGCAAATGTATCAACATCAAGACCAGCTTTCAAAGCTGCTTCTACATATGCGATACCATCAGCAATTGTAAATGCGATTTCTTGTGCTGCTGTGGAACCTGCTTCACGGATGTGGTAACCGGAAATAGAAATTGTATTCCATTTTGGAACGTATTGAGAACAATATTCGAAGATATTAGTGATCAAACGCATAGATGGTTTTGGAGGGAAAATGTAAGTACCACGAGCTGCATATTCTTTCAAAATATCATTTTGAATAGTACCTTTCAATTCTGTGGAAGGTACACCTTGTTTTTCAGCTACTGCGATATACATTGCCAACAAAACGGATGCTGGAGCGTTGATTGTCATGGAAGTGGATACTTTGCCAAGGTCAATGCCATCGAACAAGATTTCCATATCTGCCAAAGAGTCAATCGCTACACCTACTTTACCAACTTCGCCTTCAGCCATAACATCATCAGAGTCATAACCGATTTGAGTTGGCAAGTCGAACGCACAGGAAAGACCTGTTGCACCAGATTCGATTAGGTAGCGGTAACGTTTGTTAGATTCTTCAGCTGTAGCGAAGCCTGCATACATACGCATTGTCCAGAAACGACCACGGTACATAGTAGGTTGTACGCCACGAGTATAAGGGAATTCGCCAGGCATTCCCAAATCGCGTTCATAATCAAAGCCTTCAATATCAACTGGTGTATACACACGGTTGTATTTTAAGTTTTGACGTTCTGGAGTTTTTGCGCATTTTTCGTCACAAAGTTTGTTGTACTCAGCAATTTGGGCTTTTAAGTTTTCGTAAGCCATGTTTTCATCATCCTCCTAAAAAAACAGGTTATTTTTTCATGCTTCCAGTTTCTGTGAAGCGTTTATGCCAAGAAAGAGCTTCATCAAGCAACATTGGTGTATGGGCATTCTTTGTTGCAGCTAATGCTTTTTCTAGGTATTCAGTTAACATAGGTTTGTAGTCTGGGTGAGCACATTTTTCAATAATCAAACGAGCTCTTTCCACTGGGCTCAAACCACGACAGTCAGCAACACCTTGTTCTGTACAGAAAATCATAGTGTCATGTTCTGGATGATCCACATGGGATACATATGGAACGATAGAACTGATGTCGCCATTTTTAGCAACGGAATTAGTACAGAAGATAGTGAGATATGCACTACGTGCAAAGTCACCAGAACCACCAACACCATTCATCATTTTGCTACCCATAATATGAGTAGAGTTTACATTGCCAAAAATATCAAATTCGATAGCGGTATTCATGGCAATGACACCAATACGACGAGCAATACCAGGGTTATTGGAGATTTCTTGCGGACGAAGAATAATTTTTTTACGATATTCATCAATATTCGCATAGAAACGTTTCAATCCATCTGGAGAAGGACTCAATGCAGTACCGGAACATACAGTTACTTTACCAGCATCGATCAAGTCAAACATACCGTCTTGAATTACTTCTGTATAAATAGATAAATCTGTGAAAGGCCCTTGAGCCAAGCCACTAATTACCGCATTTGCTACAGAACCTACGCCGGATTGCAATGGAAGCAAGTTTTTAGGCAAACGACCTTCTGCAATTTCTTGTTCAAAGAATTTGATAAGATGTTGACTCATTGCCTTTGCATCATCATCAATAGCAGCTAAAGGTCTTGTTGTATCAGGTACATCACTTGGAACCACAGCAATAATTTTGCTAGGATCACAAGGTATTGCTTCTGTACCGATGCGATCGCCGGCCTGTTCCAACGGAATTGGTTTACGATGTGGCGGATCCAACGGTTCATAGATATCATGCATACCAACTAAGGATAATGGTTGAGATACATTTACCTCTACGATAACCTTTTTAGCTTGACTAACAAATGTTGGAGAATTGCCAACAGAGGTAGTCGGTACTAAAGAACCATCTTCGTTGATTTGACATACTTCAATAATTGCTACATCTAAATCTCCGAAAAATCCATAACGAATATTTTGTGCCATTGTGCTTAAATGCATATCGATGTATTTAACATCTCCACTATTTAAAGCCTTTCTCATATCTTTATTGGTTTGATATGGAAAGCGGCGATTAATACCATTAGCACGAGTTAACGCACCATCAGCTTCATCACCTACAGAAGCACCTGTCCACAAATCGATTTTGAATGGTTCTTTTTCCATTCTTTCTGCCAATGCCAATGGCACAACTTTTGCATAACCCGATGGTGTAAAGCCGGAAATACCAACTTTATCATTAGGGTTAATCAACTGAGCTGCATCATAAGCAGTGACAATTTTACCTTGCAGGTCCACATTTTTTACGCGGTCTTTGATGTCTATCACCATAACCATCTCCTTTAAGAGTAACATTGTTAAACGACAATTGAATCTCTTTGGTCTAATACGTTCCTTAAACCGACTTCATCGTAGTCCACATCCAATGTATTGTCAACTTATATGACTAAAATGTATTTTTTATCACACTCCGACTGTGCATTATGACCAAAACGCATAGGTTTTTACATTTTCACATAAGTTTTATTCACACCGATATAACTCACAGGAATTATCAATTTAATAGTATATATTGTTGTTTTTTATGTATATCGAACTATCTCAATACAACATATAGAGCCTTATCAATATAATAAAAAAATAATATATACAGAAACTGACCGCTACACCTCCTATAAAAATATAGATATACAAAAAACCGGTTTTCAAATGCAAGCAATAATGTTCAATTATTCTAACATTAGAAAACCGGTTAAATATACTTAAGCTTACCCTGCTAAGGTATGTATAAATTATACCATACTATGAAATTGTATCGCTACCATAAAACTTACTAATTATACAAAATATACCTTTTACATATGGGCCTTTGTGGAAAGTTGTACTTTCACAAAGGCCCCAACCCAACCAAGGAGTTGCCAAAAAACAATAGTAACTTGATGGCTATAGAGCTCAAAATCAGACAATCCACTAAAAAGAACTCCGATAGCTAAAGCGCCTATACCTATCTGTGCAGCTTGTCGGAACATATCCCCTTTCAAACGAACAGATGTAATAACATGACCGACGATAACTGCTAGGAATGATAGCAAGCCAGGAATACCTGTTTCAGCCAATATATTTAAATATAAATTATGGGCATGATACATCAACACATTAGGACCTTGAATGTAATAGTTATACTCTGGATAAACTAAGTAGAATGTATTCCACCCAATACCAAAGATTGGATTTTCTCGTACGATATACATTGTGCTATCCCATAGAGCCCAGCGAAGATCTGATGACGTATCATGACCTTGAAATATAGACCAAAGTCGCGAAGCAACTTCCCCTTCATAGAAGTATAGAATTAACGGTACCACTAACAAGGATAAGAATAGTCTTCGTTCTACGAAAATAGCCCAATACAGAATCATGGCCGCAAAACTAATCCAAATACCACGCGAATAGGTTAATAACATCGTTAAAAATAATACAACACCAATAATCAGCATTGTAACAACTTCACGAGTACGATTCTCTTTCATATAAACAAGAATATAGCTAATACATACACTTAGTACCATCAACAGATAAGCCCCTAGCAAATTAGGATTTTGCAATGTAGACGCCATTCGACGCATCAATTTAGGGAATTGTGCTGCATCTACCCATTCTTTTATATGTATATTAGGAACAAATATATACTGATAGGCCCCAATAATGCATACAAGAACGGCTGTACCTAAAAAGGCACGAAGAAAATAGTTCCACTGTTTAGGTGTTCGAATATAGGTACGAACTAAATAGTACATGCCCCCACCCGCTACAATTTGGTAGAACCAGCTCTGAATAGACCAATCCCAGTTTGGGGACATTAACGACGATATACCTGTCCAGATAACAAAGATCATAACAGTCCAAGATAAATAACCTGTCGGCAAACTCAATGATTTACTAGAAATTAAATCATATAATGCCAAACCTATAGCCAACCAGAGAAGTACATCTCCTACCATTGGTTGAAGAGGCATCGCAATGACAACACCATAGATTAATCGTTCAATATAAAAGGTAAGTCGTTTCTGATTAGGAATGAGTGAGAGTTCCATATTCTCACCTCAATGACTCATCTCATGGAAAAACCACTGACGAGCATCCCCTAGAATATATAATGAACCACATACAGCAATGATATCACCAGTCTTTGTATGTTTGTAAGCCAATGCTAATGCAGCATCAACAGATTCTGCAGTTTGAGCCGTCACCTTAGGTACAGTACGGCGAATTACTTCGACCAAGCTTTCAGGTACCTCTGTTCTATCTGTTGGTGCAGGTACAACGAGGACTGTGTCGCCAGTTTTAACCACTTCACGAATAATAGCCTCTTGGTCTTTATCTTTAAGGATAGCCATTACCACTGTTTTCGAAATGTCTTTAAATAATTCATTGTACGTCATGGCAAAAGACTCAGCCCCTGCCGCATTATGAGCACCGTCAAATATAAAGGTACGATCTAAGCCTCGTTTAACTTCAAAGCGCCCCGCCCACGTAGTGCGGGCAAAGCCTTCACGCATCGTTTCTTCACTGATGTTCGTATCCTCTTTCATTAACAGGCGTACGGCCATCAATGCACAAGCGAGATTTACAGATTGGTGAATGCCAGCCATCGTCGTAAACAACATAGCAGGTGCAGCATCGTTAGTACTAACCGTAATCATTTGACCACCCGTTACAGCGCTGCGGCTATCAATACCAAAATCTTTATTGAAAACATAAATCTTGGCATGTTGTTTTTTAGCTACGTCCTCAATGATATTAAGAGGTGTATCTTGTGCAGCTGTCACTACAGGCACCTTAGGTTTAATAATCCCCGCTTTATGGCGTGCAATTTCCTCGACAGTATCACCACAATATGCTTGATGATCTATTGTTACATTAGTAATAACAGATACTTTTGGAGTCACGATATTAGTAGAATCTAGTAAGCCACCTAAACCAACTTCTACTACAGCATAGTCGACACCTTGATCCTTAAAGAATAAAAATGCGGCAGCTGTTAATATTTCAAATTGTGTTGGCGCTTCTATTCCATTACTAATAATAGTATCTACTGCAACCTTTACGCGACTAATTAATTTTCCAAAGGCTTCCTCTGTTATATTTCCATCATTAATTTGAATACGCTCCGTATAGGATTGAAGGTGAGGCGATGTAAATCGCCCCACCCGTAATCCACTTGTAAACAGTGCGTAGGAAATATATGAGGTAACCGAGCCCTTACCATTCGTACCTGTTACATGAACAATTTTATAGTCCTCTTGCGGATTCCCAAGGGCTTCCATAAGAGCTGTAAGTCGTTCAAGGCCAGGCTTAATACCGAATGAGGATGCCTGTTCTAAATAGGCTAAGGCCTCTTGATATGTCATATAAACCTCCTATTATAAGGTTTCAAGGAACGCTTCACGTTCCAATAACGCTTGTTGTTTTTGTT
>CAKQBP010000028.1 GCA_934216375.1 uncultured Veillonella sp. | reverse complement strand
GTTGTGGTTCTAACAATGTTGGCTATGTGGATAGCGTGAAAGTAGCAAATAGTACTGAAAAAGGTATTGAAATTACTAAAGAGATTAACGCTAAAAAAGCGGAATTAGATGCTAAAATTGCTGCTGCTGATGAAGCATCTAAACAACATGTATTTAACCAAGCGAATCAAGAATTAAATGCCTTTGCAAATGCAAAAGCACAAGAATACCGTCAATATCAAGAACAAAAAATCAAGGAACTTGTGAAAGAAAAAAAACTTGATGTTATTATTGAAAAAGGCGCTGTTGTTGGTGGTGGCTCTGATGTAACCGATGATTTGATCACAAAAATGGGTAAAGCTTCTGACGATCAAATCAAAGAAGTTGAAAATGCAGCTAAAGCCCAAGAGCAACAAGATGCTCAGCAAAATGCACAGCAAGCAGATCAAGCTACAACAAGTACAACTGAAGCTGCACAATAATTGAGGATTACCACAGGGGGAGGAGTTTGCCTTGGAAAAAACTTTACAGGAACTCGCAAATTTAGTAGGCGGTCAACTTATAGGGGATGAGTCTATTGTCATTACTGAGACACGTAGCTTTGAACAAGCGGTAAAACAATCCATAACTTTTGCAATTGGTGAATATGTTGAACATATTGCGTTATGCCAAGCGGGTGCTGTTATCGTTGAATCGGAAGTAAAAAATGCACCGATGGCGCAAATCGTAGTTGATAATGCAAAAGCCGCATTCGCCCAAGTGCTAGAAGTATTCCATCCACCTGTTGTAGTTCCCCGTGAAGTGCATAGTACAGCTATTATTGGCAAGAATGTTACACTTGGTAAAAATGTAGCTATTGGTGCCTATTGTGTTATTAATGATAATGCTGTTATCGGTGATAATGTAACGATTCGACCTTATGTATATATTGGTCATAATGTACGAATTGGGGAAGATTCTGACATCTATGCGGGTGCTATCGTACATGAGAACTGTATTTTGGGTAAACGCGTTGTATTGCGTGCTAAAGCAGTTATCGGTGGTGAAGGTTTTGGCTTTGCCACAGAAAATGGTATTCATACGCATATTCCTCAAGTAGGCAATGTTATTCTTGAAGATGATGTAGAAATTGGCTCTTGCACTACTGTTGATAATGCTACAATGGGATCTACCTTGGTACGTCGCGGTACAAAAATTGACAATCTTGTTCACCTTGGCCACAATGTTGAGATTGGAGAAGATTGTTTCTTGATTGCACAGGTTGGGATTGCAGGTAGTACAAAATGTGGTAACCATGTAATCTTTGCAGGACAAACAGGCTGTACAGGTCATATTACAATTGGAGATAATGTACAATTTGCAGGTAAAACAGGAATTACTGGCAATGTGCCTTCTAATTCTGTTATGGCTGGGTATCCAATGAGACCTCATAAAGAGTGGCTAAAATTGGCTGCTTACGAGAATCGTTTGCCAGAAATGGTGAAAACTGTAAAACAATTACAAAAAGAAATTGATGCTTTGAAAGCACAGCTTAAGGAGAGCTAATAATCCATGTATAGGTTTATGAAAATCTTTAGTGCCTTTATTTGCTTATTACCTAAAGGTTTGCAATATGCTATTGGTACATTGCTAGGTGAAATTGCGTGGTTAGTGGTGCCACCTAAACGTAAGCGCCTAGCGATAGGCCAAATTTTATTCTGTAATATTACAGATGATCCTAAAGAAGCTCGACGTATTGCGAAAGCTAGTACTACACGCTTTGGCCGTATGATTATTGATGTATTGCGCTATCCTGAAATTAAAGATGGTGCATACAAAGATATGGTGGAGTTTATTAATCGAGAGTACTTAGATGATGCCTTAGAAAATGGTCGAGGTGCAATCTTAGCCGCTGTTCATAGTGGTAACTGGGAACTTTTAGGTGGCGTTCTTGCTTCTGAAGGATATCCGCTGATTTCTGTGGCTATGAAACAGAATGGTGATGCCGATAAGTTTATCAATGAATATCGTCGGATTATGCATCAACATGTGACCTATAAAACAGGTGTTCGTGAAATGATTAATGAACTAAAAAAAGGTGCATTTTTAGGCCTTATTATGGATCAGGACCCTGGTGATGATGGCGTTCTTGCACCATTCTTTGGTTATGAAACATTGACGGCTGCGGGACCAGCTGTATTGGCTCGTATGCAAGATGTGCCCATTATTTTTGTAACCATACATTATAGTCCGTTTTCTGAGAAATATGAGATTGAAGCGCATTCACCAATTTATGTGGAACGCACAGATGATAAAAAGCGTGATATAGCGGTAACAACAACTCGTCTAAATGAGTTTATTGAAGATTATATTCGGCGATATCCTGAAGATTGGTTTTGGCTTCATAACCGTTGGAAATGGACTCGTCGTTTTTATGGTGAACAAATAGATACACCACCTGATGTTTTTCAATAGTTAATAATTTTAAAGAGATTTTGTTTATGCGATTGTGGAATATCCAAGATGAAACTGATTCCTATTAGCATGGATGAAATCTCTTTTTATTTTATAACATATAATTTAGTGTTTAAAAATAATCTATTAAAATTTTAAAGACTAAGAATAGTCTTTCCAATTAGCGTAATATATGGTAAATTTCTTGTAACGCCTATGCAAATAGGGTATAATACATATTGGTGTATAGTAAACGTGAATTCAGATTATGAAAGGACATTCTTATGAGTAAGCCACAACAAACAATAGAAAAGGCTATTTCATATCAAGGGATTGGCCTTCATAGCGGTGAACCAGTACATATGGTTTTCAAACCTGCACCTGAAGATACAGGAATTGTGTTTGTCCGCACGGACATTGAAGGTCATCCTTCTGTGCGAGCACACATTGATAATGTGACGAACACTATGCGCGCTACCACATTGGAAAATGGTGAGGCAAAGGTATTCACTGTAGAGCATGTGATGGCCGCGTTCAGTGCTATGAATATTGATAACTGTTATATTGAAATGGATTCTCCAGAACCTCCTGTAGGTGATGGCAGTAGTGCTATTTTTGTCAATCTTATTGAAGAGGCTGGTATTAAAGAACAAACAGCACCGCGTCAGGTATATAAAGTGACTCGATCCCATGCTGTTTATGATGGAGACCGTTTTGTTGTGATCTTGCCATATGATGGTTATCGTATGACGTTCACATCTATTAACAGTCATCCGTTGCTGGGCACTCAACAATGTGATTTTGAAGTATCACCAGAATACTTTAAAGAGCATATTGGGTCTGCTAGGACTATCGGATTTATGAAAGAATTAGAACAATTACAGGCCATGGGCCTTGCAAAAGGCGGTAGCCTAGATAATGCATTAGTCTATGATGATGAGAAATGTCTATCTGTACCACGCTTTGATGACGAATTAGTTCGTCATAAAGCATTAGATGTTATAGGAGATTTATTCTTATTAGGACCAATTGAAGGCCATGTAATTGCTTTGAAATCGAGTCATGAACTAAATTCAAGATTGGCTCGCAGTATAATGGAAGAAATAAGGGAGACACAGCCATGATTCTTAATCACGAAGATATTTTAGAAATTTTACCTCATCGTTATCCAATGCTTTTAGTGGATCGCATTGTTGAGTTAGAACCTATGAAACGTGCTGTGGGCATTAAAAATGCTACATTCAACGAATTATTCTTCCAAGGTCATTTCCCAGGTAACCCAGTTATGCCGGGCGTATTATTGACTGAGGCTATTGCTCAAGTTGGTGGTATTGCATTATTGTACCCTGAGGAAAATCGTGGGCTTACTCCTATGTTTACAGGTATTGATAAAGTGCGTTTCCGCCATCCTGTAAAACCTGGCGATCAAGTTCGCATGGAGGTAGATATTGTTAAAATTAAAGGTAAAATGGGCAAGGTTGAAGGCCGTGCCTATGTTGGCGACAAATTGTGCGCTAGCGGTGAATACATGTTTGCCCTTGTATAATAGAATGAGGAGTGATTGTAGTGATAGTTGTAGGCATGGAAAATGCGGAATCCAACATCCATAGTACAGCCATAGTCCATCCAAATGCTAAATTGGGCAAAGATGTAATCGTAGGTCCTGGCGCTGTTATCGGCGAACATGTCGAGATTGGCGATGGCACACAAATCGGTGCACATGTTGTAATTGGTGGTTGGACAACCATTGGTAAGCGTTGTGAAATTTATCCTAACGCATCTATTGGGTTGGAACCGCAAGATTTAAAATTTAAAGGCGAAAAAAGCTATTGTAATATTGGTGATGAAACGGTTATTCGTGAGTTCGTAACTATTAGCCGCGCTACTGGTGAGGGTGAAGAAACACGTGTAGGCAATAATTGCTTACTTCAAGCATGTACACATGTGGCTCACAACTGTATCGTTGGTAATAATGTAATAATGAGTAACTGTGCAGGCCTTGCAGGTCACGCTATCGTTGAAGATCGTGTAGTTATTGGCGGTCTTGCTGGTATTCATCAATTTGTTAAAATCGGTCGTAACGCTATGGTTGGCGGAATGGCTAAGGTGGTACAAGATATCCCACCTTACGTAATTGCTGATGGTCAACCGGCACGTGTTATCGGTCTTAACTCTGTAGGATTATCTCGTGCAGGGATTTCCGAAGATGTACGACGTGATTTGAAACAGGCATTCCGTATTATTTATCGTTCTGGATTCAGCTTATCTAAGGCGATTGAAGAAATGGAATTACAATTGGATTCTTCCGTAGAAATTGAAAATTTATTACGCTTCCTACGCAATGCTGATAGGGGAATTATGCGTACTCGTCGCGACTAATTATGAGGACCTCGTACAATGTACGAGGTCTTTTTGTGTACATTATAACTGGTTGAGTTTTATATTAATGATAATTTGCATTATATTTTCATAATTATAAAAAGTTTTGATAGATATATTTATAGATGTTTTAGTAGTTAAAAGTAATAAGGAAATTTTAATAAAATGATGAAGAAAAGGGCATAAACCTTGGCTTTTTAATGGTAAAAAGTAGCTATTTATAGTAAAATATATTGTATATGATTATGTCTATTTTTAGGTATTTTCATAGTGAACTTGAAATTACTAATTGATATATAGGCCGTGAGGCCATCTAGGAGGTATAGTCTTGGCAAAGGTAGGATTAATTGCGGGCATTGGTGTTTTGCCTGTAGAATTCATGCGTGCCGCTCATGTATTGGGCCACGAGGTGGTTGTTATCGGTGTAGTACCTGATATTGACCCAGCTCTAAAGGCTGAGGCTGATGCTTTCTATGATATTGGTGTTGCTAAACTAGGTAAAATCTTTAAAACCTTGAAAAAAGAAGAGGTTCAAGAGTTAACTATGCTTGGAAAAGTCACTAAAGAGATTCTCTTTAAAGGCCTTACATTTCCTGATTTAAAAACATTAGGCGTTTTAAAGCGGCTCAAAAATCGTAAAGATGATACGATTATGCTTGCCATCGTTGATGAAATCGAACGGGAAGGCTTTAAAGTATTAGATCAAACAGCATACTTGAAACCTTTTATGCCAAAGGTAGGAGTGCTTTCAAAAGCACAACCTACAGATGAGCAATGGGCTGATATTTGTTTTGGTTTTGAATTAGCTAAACAAATGGGGGCCCTTGATATTGGTCAAACCGTTGTTGTTAAACATAAGGCGGTCATGGCAATTGAAGCCATTGAAGGGACTGACAAGTGTATCTTGAGAGGTGGAGAACTGGGGCGCGGAGATGCGATTGTTGTTAAAACAGAAAAACCAAATCAAGACGTACGCTTTGATGTGCCAGCAGTAGGCATAAAAACTCTCATGTCTATGATTGATAGCGGTTGTAAGGTGCTAGCTGTAGAAGCGGAAAAGACTATTTTCGTACAACAACAAGATGTGCTTAATATGGCAGATCGTCATGGTATTGTTATCTGTGCTGTAGACCAAGAATTTGTAAATTCCAGAAAGGATGCATAATGAAAGTCATGTTTTCCGCCGGTGAAGCTTCCGGCGATACTCATGCGGCAAGTGTAGCCAATGCATTGAGAGAAATAGATCCTTCTGTAGAGATGTTTGGTATGGGTGGCACCCTGATGGAACGCGCTGGTGTTCGTATTGTGTATGACATTAAGAACCTTGGTGTCATTGGTATTGTAGAGATTGTGAAATCATTGCCAAAATTCTTTAAGCTGCGCACGTACTTGAAACGTGTCATGATGAAGGAAAAACCAGATATTCTCGTTTGTGTAGATTATCCAGGTTTTAATATGAAATTAGCTGCGGTGGCTCATGAACTGGGGATTCCTGTTTTGTATTATATTGCTCCAACGATTTGGGCGTGGCATAGTAGTCGAGGTAATACAATCCGTAAGTATGTAACTAAGGTCGCATCTATTTTTCCATTTGAAGCTGAAGCGTATCGCAAGTATAAATGTGATGTAGATTTTGTGGGTCATCCTTTACTCGATATCGTACATCCTACGATGACTAAGGATGCGGCCGAAGAATACTTTGGGGCTCGCAAAGAGGCTAAAAAGGTATTGCTCATGCCTGGCAGTCGTAAACAAGAGGTTTTATCCTTACTTGATACGATGTTAAAAAGTGGTGAGCAATTGATGGCGAAGCATGAAGATATTCAATTCTTCTTGCCTCGAGCACATACAATTGATCGAAGTGAGCTAGAAGAGTTTATCGATGTTCATAAGGTGCCTGTTACGATTACGGAAGACCATATATATGACTTGATGCAGATTTGTGATGTGTGCCTTGCCGCATCAGGAACCGCTACATTAGAAACGGCGATGATGGAATTGCCAACGGTATTATTGTATCGTGTATCTCCAATTACGTATGGTATTGGTAAGATGGTTGTGAATGTAACACATGTGGGCTTGCCTAATATTGTAGCGGGTAAAGAAGTCATTCCCGAATTATTACAAGATGCTGTCACTCCAGACGCAATTGTGTCTTTGGTAGAACCATTGCTCAGCGATGTAGACAAAAATGAAGCTATGCGCAGTGAATTGCGCGAAGTACGTCATAAATTAGGTGAGCCGGGTGCAGTAAAACGGGTAGCACATCTTGTATATAATCTCGGTAAGGAGAAATGTAATGAATAGTTATTCTAGGCTCTTATATTTTGTAAAGCCTTATTATAAGCGGATGCTTTTTGCAGTGTTCTGCATGATTGTCGCCGCTGCAGCCTATTTGGTAGTACCTTGGCTGATTAAGAATGTAGTAGACCAAGTGTTAGATGAAAAGAATATGTTTATGTTGAACCTCATTGTAGGTGCTATCATACTCATCTTCTTAATTCGTGGCTTTGCTACCTATGGTCAAACCTATAACATGTCCTACATCGGACAGCGCGTGATTATCGATGTCCGTGAGGCCATATTCAATCACTTACAAAGATTAAGCTTATCTTACTTTGATCGCCGTAAAACGGGTGTTATCATGAGTAATCTTACAAATGACGTAGCTGCATTGCAAACGGCTGTGGTAGATAACTTGATTTCTTTCATCACTGAATCTGTAACACTTATCGGTTCTTTGGTGTCCATGCTTCTCATTGATTGGAAACTGACGTTAGTTACTTTTATTACGGTTCCCGTAGTTTTAGTGATTATTAATGTTTTTGGTAAAAAGCTTCGAGTGGCAGGGCACGATGTTCAAGGGCGCGTAGCTGATATTACGGCACTTTTACAAGAGGTAATTAGTGCAGTTCGCGTTGTAAAATCCTTTGCTCGTGAAGATTTTGAGCGTAAGCGTTTTGAAGATGAAAATGATCGCAACTTTAAAGCGGTTATTAAAGCTACTAAATTGACTAGTTTGTTAAGTCCAATGGTTGAGTTTTCTGCGGCAATCGCTGTAGCGGTCATCCTTTGGTACGGTGGTTACTCCGTAGTAACAGGTGCCATCACGGCTGGTTCTTTGATTGCCTTCTTGATTTATGCGATTAACTTGTCCAATCCTGTAAAACGTTTGAGCCAAGTATATGGTAATATTCAAAAAGCATTGGCTGCTGCTGACCGCGTATTTGAGATTTTAGATACTAAAACAGATGTTGTGGAGAAAACCGATGCTGTTATATTGCCTAATATTACAGGTAATGTAGAATTCAACAATGTTTCCTTCTCCTATGGTGGTGAAAAGGCTGCATTGGAAAACTTCACCTTGTCTGTTAAGGCTGGTGAAAGTGTGGCCCTTGTTGGTCCATCCGGTGCAGGTAAGACAACTCTCGCTAACCTACTACCTCGTTTTTATGATGTAACCGGTGGTTCTATTACAATTGATGGTTATGACGTGAAAGATGTTACTTTTAAATCCTTGCGTGAACAAATTGGTCTTGTACCACAAGAAACAGTTTTATTCAATGCTACTATCAAAGAGAACATCTTGTATGGTCGTTTAGATGCCTCCGATGAAGAAGTGTATGAAGCGGCTAAAGCGGCTAACGTACTTGAGTTCGTTGAGAAAATGCCTGATGGTCTCGATACGATTGTAGGTGAACGAGGCAGTTCGCTATCTGGTGGACAACGTCAACGGGTTGCTATCGCACGTGCTATTTTAAAAGATCCTCGAATTCTAATTTTAGATGAAGCTACATCTGCTTTAGATACTGAGAGTGAAAAGCTTGTACAAGAGGCGTTAGATCGTCTCATGAAAGGACGTACGGCATTTGTCATTGCCCATAGATTGAGCACTGTTCAAAATGCTCATCAAATTGTTGTACTTAATCAAGGTCGCTTGGTAGAGCAGGGGACTCACCAAGAGCTATTAGCTGTTGACGGCGGATTGTACAATCATCTTTATTCCGTTCAATTCTCCAATAAAGGATAACCATGTACTGGATATATAACGTATTGCTCATATTTTATTGGATAGGCTTGATTCCGGTTATTTTATACCGACTTGCCTTTGAAGATGGCTTTTATGAGCGTATCAAACAAAGTGCAGGCTATATGCCCGCTTCGCTATTAAAGAAAATTGAAGGGCGTCGTGCTATTTGGATTCACGCCGCTTCCGTAGGGGAAATTGTGGCTACCAGTCCATTGGTAAAAGAGGTTAAAAAGGAATTTCCTGAAGCTGTTGTGGTTGTGTCCGTAGTTACTGCTACTGGTCATGCTATGGCTCATCGTATCATTCCTGAAGCAGAAGGAATTATTTTCTTTCCCCTTGATTTACCATATTTAACTCGTAAAATTTTACATATTATTAAGCCGATTACTATTTTACTCGTAGAAACTGAAATTTGGCCAAACTTCTTGCGTATCGCCGAATCGGAAAATATTCCAGTTATGATGGTTAATGGACGCATTTCAGATCGCAGTATGAAACGTTATAAGTATATCAGTGCTTTTACGCGTGAAATGTTACGTTCTATTGAGCGTTTCTGCATGCAGTCCAAATTTGATGCGGCGTATATTGAAAGTTTAGGTGCTCATACACCTGATATTACCGTAACAGGTAATATGAAATACGATCAAACGTATGCCACCGTATCATATGAAGAAAAACAAGCTCTTCTCGATGAGTTTGGCTTTGGGAATAATCATCCTATCATTATTGCAGGTAGTACTCACAAAGGTGAAGAAGAGGCTATTTTTGAAACTTTTAAGCAAGTATTGAAAGAGTATCCACAAGCCCGTTTATTGATTGCACCTCGCGAGATTTATCGCGGTCATGATGTACAAAATCTTGCAAAGCGTTATGAATTGAGTGCTATTTGTCGTAGTGATATGAAAGAGCCTGTTCATGAAGGTATTCCCGTTGTCGTTTTAGATACCATTGGTGAACTTGGACGACTGTATAGCTTAGGCGATATTATCTTTGTTGGTGGCTCTCTTGTTAAAACTGGAGGTCATAATATTTTGGAACCAGCTGCACATGGTAAGCCAATTTTGGTTGGGCCTCATATGTTTAACTTTAAAGAAATTTTCGCCTTATTAAACTCTCGAAATGCTTGTGAGCAAGTGAAGAATGGTAAAGAGCTAACCGCTATGGTCTTGCGTTTGTGTAAGGATAGAGACTTGGCTAATGAGATGGGGCAAAACTGCCTGGATATCATTAAAGAAAATCGTGGTGCTACGCGGCGTAATACACAAGAGTTGCGCTTGTTATTTGAGAAACATCAAATTATTCCGTAGTAAGACTAAATTTGTTAGATTAGTCTACTGTATTACATAATAGGAGGAGTCATCTATGAGTGGGGAAGCATTATTCAAATCCATCGTTAGTGGTGAAGATCAATCCGTATTAGGTGATATAGCTCGTTCCAGTTTAGGCCTTTTGAGTAAAGGTTATGAGAAGGCTGTATCAATACGCAATGCTCGATTTGATGAGGGTAAAGGCGTTACGAAAGTTACAGTGCCTGTAATCAGCGTTGGCAACATTACGGCTGGTGGTACTGGAAAAACACCGATGGTGCGATTTATTTGTGATGTGCTTACTCAAAAGGGGCTTCATCCTACTGTTCTTAGTCGTGGGTACCGTGCAGAAGATAATAACAAAAATATTATTATTTCTAAAGACGGGACAATGCTTGTAGAGCCATCTATCAGTGGTGATGAGGCTTGGTTACTGGCTAAGGTTTTACAAAAATCTAATGTAATCATTGGACGTGAACGTTCCAAATCTGCGGAAATCGCTATTAATGAGTTAGGTGCCGATTGTCTTATTATGGATGATGGCTTTCAACATCGTGCACTAGCAAGAGATATTGATATTGTACTAATCGATGCATCCAATCCGTTTGGCTATGAACATGTATTGCCACGGGGACTATTACGTGAACCACTTAGTGGTTTACAGCGCGCTAATATTATCGTTCTTACGAAGGTTGATCAAGTAGCACCAGGTATTGTATCTGGCATTCGAAAGCGATTAACTCAGATGATTCCCAATGTACCTGTTTATGAAACAACACATAAACCGCGATTTATGTATACCTTAGATGAGTGGGCTAATGGCTCTGTTGGGGCTTCTGTAGATGCTTATAAGGAACAACGCATTATGGCTGTAAGTGGAATCGGAAACCCTCAATCCTTTACACAAACGTTGACTGATGTAGGG
>CAKQBP010000027.1 GCA_934216375.1 uncultured Veillonella sp. | reverse complement strand
GGAGGGCGCGCAGCTAAAACTACGCTACTAGGTATACTGGCTTTAGCTATTTTAATTGCCACATCTCTTGGTTCACGCTTCATTGGGATACGCTATATCAGCCTAGATGATATTACTCTATCCTTTACTAACTATGATCCTAACAGTATAGGACAGATGATCGTTCAAACATTGCGTTTACCACGTATGATAGCAGGTATCGTTGTAGGTATCAGCTTTGCCGTATCAGGTGCACTGATGCAAGGTGTTACCAACAATCCTATGGCAAGTCCTTCTATTTTGGGGATTAACGCAGGTGCCAGTTTTGGTTTAGCTGTTGGGATGATTTTATTTCCTTATTTAACCTTAAATGGAAGTATTTTGTTTTCCTTCGGTGGGGCCGCATTGGCAACACTGTTCATTTTAGCTCTTGCTAAACGCGTAGGTGGTAAAGCTACTCCTGTATATCTTGCACTTGCAGGTACGGCTATTAGTGCAGTATTTGTGGCTGTTACACATATGCTTGTTGTGTACTTCCAAGTGGCACAAGAGTTAAGCTTTTGGACTGCAGGCGGTATTAGTGGTATTCGTATGGAACAAGTATTACTTGTATTACCTTGGACACTCATTGGTATTCTTATTGCCATGTACGTATCTAAATCTGTTACGCTCTTAAGCTTTGGCGAAGAGGTAGCTATTGGTCTTGGCAGTAATTTAAATCGTGTACGTGTATTATCTGGTTTAACTGTACTTATTCTTAGCGGTTCTGCTGTTGCTCTAGCCGGTCCGATCGGCTTTGTAGGTCTCGTTATTCCACATATAACACGTAAACTGGTAGGCATCGATTATCGTCTTGTAATTCCATTCTCTGCACTCTTTGGTGCAGTACTTGTTATGATTGCTGACGTTGTAGCTCGTATCGTAAATCCCCCATTCGAAACACCATTAGGTGCCATTACTGCTCTTGTCGGTGTTCCATTCTTTATTTATTTAGCAAATCGTAAGGGAGGAAAATAAGATGAAAAAACGCTTTTTTGCCTACTCTTTCGTTATGACGCTCATGTTGTTAGGTGCCATGTATGGACATCTTCATACAGGCTTTAGTGATATGTCTACATCTGATCTTATTCGTATTCTCTTTGGCGGTGGTAATGATGTAGAAAAACTCACAGTTTTTGATTTCCGTTTAGTTCGCACCATCTTGGCTGTATTTATTGGTATGGGCCTTGCTATGTCTGGTGCAATTTTTCAAACTATATCTCGGAATGAATTGGCTAGTCCAAGCTTGTTAGGCGTAAATGCTGGTGCTGGTTTAGGTGTAGTTCTTTTAGTATATTTTGCAGGCTCTACAACGGCGTGGGGAATTTGGACATTACCTACTGTTGCCGTAGCTGGGGCTGTTGTGGCAGCGATTTTAATTTATCTTCTATCTTGTCGCGGTAGAGATATTATTTCGCCATATCGTTTAATCTTAACAGGTATCTCTATGAGTGCAGGATTCCATGCATTGCAAGTCTTACTCGTAACGCGTTTGGACCCTAATAAATTTTATTTAGTTAATACTTGGACCATCGGCACTATTTCGGGTAATACTTGGGAGCATGTATGGGTACTTGCACCAATTGTCATTGTATTATCACTCATTCTTTATGCCCGTTATATGGAGTTAAATTTATTGAGCCTAGCTGATGAAACGGCGATTGGGCTTGGTGTACATATAAATCGCTCTAGATTTGTATACCTTATTATTGCAGTTCTTTTATCTGGGTTCTGTGTAGCTATCGGTGGCAGCATTGGTTTTGTAGGGCTTATTTCCCCGCATATTGCACGCCGCTTAGTCGGTGCCGATCATGCCTATTTCTTGCCATTAACAGGTCTAATTGGAGCTATTTTAGTGGTCACTGCCGACTGGATTGGCCGATCCATTATTGCGCCTGATGAAATCCTCTTAGGGATTATTGTAGCTTTAATCGGGGCACCATACTTCTTGTATATTCTAGCAAAAACAAAAGCGTAAAAGGGGAAATATAAATGAAATTAGAAGTTAAAAACCTAACTACTGGTTACGGTGATACAAAAATTATAGAGAACTTAAATCTTACGATCCCAGAAGGCAAAGTAACAGCATTAATTGGCGCTAATGGTTGTGGTAAATCTACTTTACTAAAAACTATTTGTCGTATTATTCGACCAATGGATGGCGATGTCTTACTAGATGGTAAATCTATCGGTTCTTATGGTAGTAGAGAACTAGCAAAAAAGGTTGCTATTTTGCCTCAAAATCCAACGGCACCTGGTGAAATTACAGTGCGTGAACTTGTTATGTACGGTCGTGCACCGCATCAAGGCAGCTTATTTGCCCGTACTACAAAAGAGGATAAAGAAATTGTAGAGTGGGCTTTGAAGGAGACTGAATTACTTCAGTTTGCAGATCGTGGCATTACAAATATGTCTGGGGGGCAACGGCAACGGGCATGGATTGCCATGGCTATTGCTCAAAATACAGACATTCTATTCCTTGATGAGCCTACGAGCTTCCTTGATGTATCTCACCAAATGGATGTATTACATTTAGTAGAGCATTTGAATAAAGCTTATAACAAAACGATTGTTATGGTTATTCACGAACTTAATGAAGCCGCTCGTTTTGCCGATAATTTAGTTGCCATGAAGGATGGAAAAATTCAATACGAAGGTACGCCTCATACTATCTTCCATAATGAAATGTTGAAAGATGTATTTGGTGTAGATTCTACAATCATGAATGACCCTAAGACAGATCGTCCGTTCTGTATTCCTTATTCTATGAAAAATTATGGCCATACGGCACGTGAGGTGTAGTATGAAGCGTTTGTTAATTTCTGGTCTTTTGGGGGCTTGTATGCTCATGGGAATTGCAGGATGTGGTCCACAGGAAAATGGTATGACTCATGAAGCCATCTATGCTAATCTTGATGATAAGGTAAAAACAGCCCTTGAACGGTCAAATGATCCGAAAGACATTGATAAAGAGTTTAAGAAACGATTAACTGCTATCCAAAAGGCAGCAGATAAAATTGTTACTGTTGAAGAAGATAAGATTATTGTCACTCATAAGCTCGGGACAACAGTTATGCCTAAAGAACATAAACGTATCGTGGTTGTTCGGACAGAAGATCCTATGATTGCATTAGATGAATCTTTTATAGGGGCAAATTTTAATGAAAAAAGCTATCTTTATAATGAATTAAGTAATCGTAATGTTCAAAATTTTAGTATTAATGATGAAACAAAGACTATCAACTATGAGCAGATTCAGGCTTTAAAACCGGATTTGATTATTATGCGTGACTCTTATGGCAAAGCGGCATATAATGCACTTTCTAAAATTGCTCCAACCATTTCTGTCAACGTAAATAAGGAAGAAGTTGCACTACTAACTATTGCTAAAGCACTTGGGGTCCCTGAAAAAGGGGAAGCTCGTTTGAAAGAATATTATTCACAGGCTAAGAAAACACGGATAGCTTTAGCTGAACATATGCAAGGGGAAACCGTAGCTTTTCTAAGAATTTTAAATAAAGAAATACGATTGTCTCCGTATATGAAAAGCGATTTGAATGTCTTTATGGCTGAATTACTTAATATTAAACCGCCTGATATGGTATTAGAAACAGAACTTAACCCTACGAACAATGCGATTTCTTTAGAGCGATTACCCGATCTTGATGCAGGCTATTTAATCGTTTCTGCTGGTTACGGTGCTTCTAGTGCTAATAATCAAGGTGTAGCAGACCAACGATTGGCAAATCTTAAAAAAGATGAGTTATGGAAAAATTTGCCTGCTGTAAAAGCCGATCATGTATTGCAAGTGGATAGTACTTTGTGGATGGCCCATGGTATTATTGCGAAAGAACGTGCTATGAAAGAGCTGTATGATACATGGGGACAATAGGACTAAATACATTTGTAATATATAGTTAGTACTATTATGTAAGGGTTTATCTCGTGTAAAAATACATACATACATTTTTGTCATGTTCGATATAGATAATCGATATAGATTAGAAACTCCCATGATATAAAGGTTGCTTCCTCTTATGAGGTGGCAACCTTTTTGCATGTATCAAATTCCTGTGCTTTTTAGTAGGAATAGTGGTATACTATGTACAGTATCAGTGAAATACCAGAAGACTGGTTGTCATATACTTTCATAAACCTAAAGAGGGGTGGCATTGCCACTAGAAAGATTTGAGGTAAGTACTATGTATGATGTAAAATCTCCAAAGGCGGAGGAATTTATTTCCCATCAGGAAATCCTTGACACACTTGCCTATGCAGAGGAAAACAAGGAAAATCGGGAGTTGTTAGATGCTATTTTAGCGAAAGCTGCTACATTTAAGGGATTAAACCACCGAGAAGCAGCAGTTCTCTTAGAATGTCCGTTACCTGAATATAAGGAAAAGCTTTTTGCTTTAGCAAAGGAAATCAAGAAGGCTATCTACGGCGATCGCATTGTTCTATTTGCACCGTTATACTTGTCTAACTATTGTATCAATGGATGTGTGTATTGTCCGTACCACTCCAAAAATCGCGATATTAAGCGTAAAAAATTAACGCAAGACCAAATTAGAGAAGAGGTTATTGCGTTAGAAGCGATGGGCCATAAGCGTATTGTAATTGAGTCTGGTGAAGATCCTCTTAATAATCCACTAGAATATATTTTGGAATCCATCAAGACGATTTACGGTATCAAAAATAAAAATGGTGAAATCCGCCGTGTAAACGTAAATATTGCAGCTTGTTCCGTTGAGGACTACAAAAAATTACATGAAGCTGGTATTGGCACATATACATTATTCCAAGAAACATATAACAAAGAAAACTATGAAGCCTTACATCCTACAGGCCCTAAGAGCGACTACGCCTACCATACAGAGGCGATGGACCGCGCTATGCAAGGTGGTATTGATGATGTAGGCATCGGTGTTCTTTATGGTTTGGAGCATTATAAATACGATTTCGTTGGTTTGTTGATGCACGCAGAACATTTAGAGGCTGTGTATGGGGTAGGTCCACATACTATTTCTGTACCTCGTATTTGTCCAGCGGATGATATCGATGTAGATGATTTCAGTAATGCTGTACCTGATGATGTATTTGAAAAAATTGTTGCTCTTATCCGCGTCTCTACACCGTATACAGGTATGATTATGTCCACTCGTGAAAGTCAGTCCATGCGTGAACGTGGCTTGGCATTAGGTATCTCCCAAATTAGTGGTGGATCTCGTACTAGCGTAGGTGGTTACAAAGAAGAAGAAAAGCCAGAAGATAATACGGCACAATTCGATCGTAGTGATACGCGTACATTAGATGAAATCGTTAACTGGTTGCTAGACCTTGGGTATGTTCCAAGCTTCTGTACTGCTTGTTATCGTGCAGGTAGAACTGGGGATCGATTCATGGCTCTTGCAAAATCCGGTCAAATTCACAACTGTTGTCAACCAAATGCGTTGATGACATTGAACGAATATATCATGGATTACGGCAATGATGAAACTAAGGCTCATGGTTCTAAGGTTATTGAACAACAGTTAGAAAATATCAAAAATGATTTAGTTAAAGATAAAGCTAAAGCTTATATTGCACAGATGAAAGACGGCGAACGGGACTTCCGGTTCTAAGGAATTCACTGATATGGAGCCTCCTATTGATAATGGGAGGCTCTTTCTTGTTGAGAAAATAGCAAGTTTTAAATGAGAATAAAATATATAAAATAGTTTATTTTATTTGCATTTTAAGGTATAATAAATAAAAATGATAATGATAATACGTTGAATTCAAGAATAATATTGATTATAAACTACTGAGGGATATGATGATTAAGAAAAAACGTTGGCGCCTTTGTAAAGGTGATCAAGAGAAAGAGAATATCTTAATCCGTGAACTTGGTGTGAACCCTATTGTGGCTAAATTAATGGTGAATCGTCACATTGATGTAGACGAAGGTCGTCAGTTTTTACAAGGTACTTTGTCAGATTTGTTAGATCCATTTACATTAAAAGATATGGATGTGGCTGTTTCACTAGTTCTGGAAACAA
Source organism: uncultured Veillonella sp. (assembly GCA_934216375.1). GTDB lineage: Bacteria > Bacillota > Negativicutes > Veillonellales > Veillonellaceae > Veillonella. The sequence goes on along the minus strand of CAKQBP010000027.1, from coordinate 5,181 downwards.
TTGAAAGTCACAAACCAATCGTCATTTATGGTGATTATGATGTAGATGGTATTACTGCAACATCAGTACTTTATCGATTTTTAAAGAAATTAGGTGCCGATGTTACCTATTACATACCAGAACGTCAAAGTGAAGGGTATGGCCTCAATTTAGAGGCTTTAGAGCACCTTATTGAACGGGGAACGGCTTTAGTCATTACTGTAGACTGCGGCATTAGTTCTTACGATATTGTAGAGGCTGTACGAGGCCGCATTGATATGATTATTACGGATCACCATACGGCGCCTGATATGATTCCACGAGCCAAAGCCGTTATAAATCATAAGCAAAAGGACTGTCCATATAAGGATAAAAACTTATCTGGAGTAGGTGTTGCTTTTAAGTTATGCCAAGCCTTGTGGCTTACAAAGCGCGGAGAATGGTACTTAGATGATTTAGATATCGTTGCACTTGGCACTGTGGCCGATGTAGTGCCTTTGGTCGGTGAGAACCGTATCATTGTAAAATCAGGCCTTGAGAAGATGAATAGGGAACCTAACTTGGGGATCAAAAAGCTTATTGATGTAGCTGGGCTCCATGAACGAACTATTACATCTGGACATATTGGTTTTACCTTAGCACCTCGTCTTAATGCAGCGGGTCGCGTAACGCATGCAACGCGTGCGGTCGAACTACTTGTGACCGATGACGAGGATATAGTAGAGGCAATTGCGGCGGAACTAAATGAAACGAATCGTGAACGACAAGAGTTAGAACGAAATATTCATGAGTTGGCTCGTGTTGATGTAGCTAATCAAGGACATAAAGCTGATTATGTAACTATTGTGGCCGGCGAAGAGTGGCATCCAGGAGTCATTGGTATTGTTGCTTCTCGTCTAGTAGAGGAGTTTTACAAACCAACCTTAGTCATCAGTATTCATGATGGCATTGGTAAAGGCTCGTGCCGTAGTATAGATGGCTTTAACATATATGATGCATTAAAATCTTGTGAGGATATCTTGCTACAGTTTGGCGGGCATGCTGCGGCAGCAGGCTTTAGCATCGATGCAAATCGTATTGATGAGCTACGAGAACGGTTAACCAAGTATTGCAAAGCAGTTATTACAGAAGAGGAATATATTCCTGTGGTTGCTATTGATGCGGAACTACCTGTTGATGATATCGATGTCGATATCATTGACCGCGTATCAGACCTTGAACCTTATGGGATGGCCAATAGCACGCCAGTCTTTGCTATTATGGAAGCTACCGTGCAAGATATTATGCTCATGGGCCAATTAAAAAATCATTGTAAGATAATATTTGAAACTTCGAGTGGTACATTAGATGCTATAGCTTGGAATCGTCCAGACTTATTTAAATCTATCTTTGTGGGAACTGTGGTAAAAGTGGCATTTTCCTTGCAAAAGAATGAATGGCAAGGTATGGTTTCTCCGCAACTCATGATTCAAGCTATTGAACCATTGACTGAAGAGCCGATTAAGCTTTCTACAGAAGGGCTTAGACAAATGTATGTCATAATAAAACAGTCCATGCGAGGTCGTAGTCAATCGGTTTATAATGTAGAACAAGATATATTGCGCCGTAAGCCGGCAGATCAGAATAATCGCAGTGCTCTAACATCTATTGATGTATTTAAAGAATTGGGCATTGTTGAAGAATATACAAGTGATGATGGTCAATTAATGCTTAGATGGAACGCCATTGAAGGAAAATTAGATCTTGTCACATCCGTAACATTCCTTACTTATAGTGTATAGGAGGTGACATCATGACAACTGTAAATGAAGAAGGCAAAGCTTTGGTGGAACAAAGTACATTTGATAAAAGTAAAGCCTTAGCCGAGTTTATGGAGTATATCCATACGTATTTAACAGATGATGAGTGTGACCAAGTATTGAAAGCTTTTGAGCTTGCTGATAAGGCTCATGAAGGTCAGTTTAGAGCTTCCGGTGAACCGTATATTATGCATCCTTTAGCTGTAGCTGATATTTTGGCACATTTACAAATCGACCATATTACACTCATGGCAGCTCTTATGCATGATGTGGTTGAAGATACATCTTACTCGAAGGAAGACCTAGAGGAGATGTTTGGCTCTGAAGTAGCATTCCTCGTTGATGGGGTAACAAAATTAAACCAATTCCAGTATGAAACAAAAGAAGATCGCCAAATGGAAAACTATCGAAAGATGATTTTAGCTATGGCGAAGGACGTACGTGTCGTAGTTATTAAATTGGGTGATCGCTTACATAATATGCGCACCTTAAAGCATATGCGTAGTGACAAACAAAAACGTATTGCTAAGGAAACCCTAGAAATCTTTGCACCTTTGGCACATCGTCTTGGTATCTTCAATGTGAAATGGGAGTTGGAAGATTTATCCTTCCGTTATTTAGAGCCGGAAAAATACTATGATCTAGTCGATCAAATGAAACAAAAACGCCAAGTCCGGGAAGACATTGTTAATGATACGATGAGGCAACTTACAAAGGCCTTAAGTGAAGCCCATATTAAGGCGGATATCAAAGGTCGTCCAAAACACTTCTACAGTATTTATAAGAAGATGAAAAAGGACAATCGTGATTTATCCCAAATTTATGATTTGCTTGCCGTTCGTGTAATTGTTGATAGCATTCCTGATTGTTATGCAGTACTTGGCATTGCACATAGCTTGTGGAAGCCATTGCCTTATCGCTTCAAAGATTATATTTCCATGCCGAAGTCTAATATGTATCAATCCTTGCATACAACCGTTATCGGCACGATGGGGCAACCGGTAGAGATTCAAATCCGTACTTGGGAAATGCACCGTGTATCTGAATATGGTGTGGCTGCTCACTGGCGATATAAAGAAGGAAATAAAAACGGCGATAAAGAATTTGATCAAAAGGTTGCATGGCTGCGCCAGGTTCTTGAATGGCAAGATACTAGTAATCCAACGGAACTCGTTAATGCTTTGAAATTAGACGTTTTCTCTGGTGAGGTATTTGTATTTACGCCAAAGGGTGACGTTGTTAAGTTGCCAATAGGCTCTGTACCGCTTGACTTTGCCTATCGAGTTCATACCGATGTAGGTCATCATTGTGTTGGTGCTAAGGTAAACGGCAAAATTGTGCCGTTGGATTATACCTTGCAAAATGGTGATATTGTTGATATCATCACATCCAAAACAGGTCGTCCTAGCCTTGATTGGTTGAATATCGTAGGTTCTTCTGAAAGTAAGAGTAAAATTCGCAATTGGTTCAAGCGTGAAAATAAAGCTGAAAATATTGAAAAAGGCTTAGAAGCTCTTGAAAAAGAAGCGAAACGATTGAATCATAATTGGAAAGAATTATGTGCAGACAACCGTTTACAACATGTAACGAAACAACTTAAAGCCGGTACAGAAGAGGAAATGTTTGCAGCCTGTGGCTATGGCGGCATTCCTGTAAGTACTGTTCTCTTGCGTTTAATTGAACTTTATAAAAAGTCTAAAGAGGTAGAGGAATCTAAGCGCAGTACAGAGCAAATTATTGAGAAATTAAAATCTCAAGGACAAAAGAAAACTAAAAATGGCACTGGTGTTCTCGTAAAAGGTGAAGCTGGTGTGATGGTGCGTATGGCAAAATGCTGTAATCCTGTACCTGGTGATGATATTATAGGTTACATAACCCGTGGTCGTGGTGTTTCTATTCACCGCTGTGATTGCCCTAGCATGGGCCATTCTCCTGAAGACTTAGAGCGGATGATAGAAGTCTCTTGGGACGGTTCTTCTGGCGAATCTTTCCACGTAGGCATTGATATTCAAGCTTATGATCGAGCTGGTATTCTCATGGAAGTTATGGCGGTGCTTTCAGAATTGAAAATCACCATTACTAACATCAATGCTAAGGTTCAAGAAGATACAAAAAATGTAAGCATCAATTTGGTGGTGGATATTCGGGATATTTCGCAACTAGATTTCGTAATGACTAAATTGCGTCGTATTCGTGAAGTGTATACTGTTCAACGTAGTAAAGGAGGGGCTTAATGAGCGAACAACAATTAGTGCTTATGCGCATGCCTTTAGGTCCACTAGGAACAAATTGCTATGTTATCGGTGATAAAGCGATAGGTGAAGCTTTCATTATCGATCCTGCAACAGCTGAAGTACTAGATGCGCTAAAAAAACATGACTTAAAGCCGAAGGCGGTTGTACTGACACATGGACATGGAGATCATATTGGTGGCATTCAAGAAATTGTAAACACCTATCATGTGCCTGTATATATTCATAAAGGCGATGTACCGTATTTATCTGATCCTGAACTTAATCTTAGTGCTTATAGCAATCCAACGCCAATTAGGGTAAAAGCGGAAATCATCGAGGTTAAACAAGGTGATCACATTACATGTGGTGATATCGATCTTGAGGTGCTTGAAACACCAGGTCATACGCCAGGAGGGGTGTGTTATTACATGGAAGGTCTTGTATTTGTAGGGGATACTCTATTCAGAGATTCCGTAGGCCGTACAGATTTTCCAAATGGTTCTTATGAGACCCTGATATCATCTATTAAGACTCAGCTTTATACATTGCCTGATAATACAATGGTTTATCCTGGTCATGGACCGGAAACAAATATAGGGTATGAAAAACAATACAACCCATTCGTTGGTCAGTAGGTTTAAACGAATTATTTTTTACAGTCGAGGGGAAATTTATTATGAACACAACATTAGAAAAATTAAAAGAACGCATTAAAGACAAAAAGTACAAATTGACAACTCAACGTCAAACAATCTTACAAGCATTCATTGATGCTGATGAAAATCACTTGAGTGCTGAAGATGTATATGTTCTTGTAAAAGAAGTAGCACCTGATATCGGGTTAGCAACAATTTACAGAACTCTTGATCTCTTCACAGAACTTGATTTGTTAAAACGTCTTGATTTTGGTGATGGCCGTAATCGCTATGAATTAAATGACGAAGAGTTCGCTCATTTCCATCATCATTTGATTTGCGTAAAATGTGGTAAAGTATCCGAGTTTGAAGACGACATGCTTGAAACATTGGAGTCTATTATCGCTAAAAAATTAAACTTCCGTACCATTGATCATCAATTGAAAGTATATGGTTATTGTAGTGATTGCCAAAATCATATGACTGAAGCAGAATTAGAAAAGCTTGAGCGTATGTCCCATCATGGTTAATGGA
>CAKQBP010000026.1 GCA_934216375.1 uncultured Veillonella sp. | reverse complement strand
GTATAAGACGGTATATATATTAATTTTAATAATAACAAAGCAACGTAAAAACTTTATTATAAAATCTTTTTATACACAGCGAAAATTTGATTAATAATAAAAATGCTCTTTAAGTTTTTTCAAATTAGACACTCATGAATTATAAGTCTAATTTATAATTATCATAAAAAAGAGGCTATTACCGAAGTAATAGCCTCTAATAAGACGAGATGTATTCAGTTAATCAATACTTTGTTGTAAGCGGTGTGCTCTGCGTGTATCCCACGCTTTACGCAAAACATAAATCACCAAACCTATGCTTACTGCCACCGCACTACCTACCATAGCATCAAAACCACATGCGTAGATTGCATATAGACAATAAAGAACGCCTATACCGAACAAGTAATTAGAGCGTTTAATACGACTTTCAGCTACGCCAGCCATACGCATCATTGTAGGTACTGCCAAAATGCACAATACATACGGTACTACGTTAGTTACAACCGCTAAGTTTACTAAGATTTCAAATTGCTCACGCAAGGATTCGCTTGCAGTGAACAAAGTAAGTAATGTTTCAACAGCGAGTAAAATCAATACGCCACGAACAGGAGCATCGTTGCTATTTACACGAGCGAATATTTTAGGGAAGTAACCATGTTCTGCTGCACTTTTGAAGACGCGAGACAATGTGAATTGCCAGCAAAGCAAAGCGCCAAAGCAAGAAATAACCATAGCAGCCATAACGATGTTTGCAATTGTATCATTGAACATGTATACGAATGTCAAACCGAATGGTGCGTTAGAATTTAATAAGTCAACGTTAGGCACAATACCTGCCATAACGTTTGTGGACAAGATATAAACCACGGCCACTGCTAATGTACCCGCCACAGTTGCGATAGGTACGTTTTTCTTTGGATTCTCAACAGCATCAGCATTAGCCGCTGCGGACTCAAATCCTAGGAAGCCCCATAAAGTTAGGGAAATAGATTGTTTTACCGCATCATAAAGCGGAAGATCATTTGGGTTCCATGCCGCCCAATAGATAGATGGATCGAACCAATGCCAGCCAATTGTACCGATTAATAAAACCGGAATAATAGAACCCCAAATAGTCATGTTGCTGAGTCGACCTGTAAAGCGATTACCTCTAAAGTTTAAAATCGCTGCAAACCACAAGAGCACAATTGTTACTTGACTTGTTTGTGTCGCATTGAGGTCAACACCAAAGAAAGCTGCGCCATAACCTACGGCAGATACCGCGATGGCGATATTAGCAATGATGAGAGATATGCTGTAAGCATAGCTCGCCATAAAATGTCCAGTTTTACCGAAGCGATGTTCTGCATAACCGCCCATGCCCCCTTGTTTTTGGGAGAACATACCCGCTTGAGCAAAAATATACGCTAGTAAAAGCGCACCCACAGCTGTCACGAGCCAAGATAAAACTGAAATAGTACCAACTTGAGCCAAATTAGTTGGTAACATAATGATCCCAGCTCCTAGCATATTGGCTGCTACCATTGTGGTTAGCTGGAATACAGACATTTTTTTAGCGGTGGTTTTCATGTATCAATCCCCTTTCACTAAGGTGAATTTTTTCTCGTCCATAATTCACTTAAAATATATATACCGCTAAGTAAATCCAGTTCGTGCTGTGATGGGCTTGAATGTGAATTTACCGTTTTTATTCTTATTACGAGTTAAATAATAACACCTATGAAACCAAAATAAAAGTACTTTATTGGCGGACAAGCTATATTACACGAATTGAATAAATCATAGGTAATTTATCATCAAAATTGAACAGAACTCATTTTAATTGTGGCAAAGTATATTTTTACCCTATTTTATTCTGTGTATAGATGTAATTTTTCCTATCTATCACGGTTATAGTGTCCTAGTACAAGACTATTATTTCCTCACAGTCCACTATATATGTACACACAAATGCATCATTTTAATAGTGAATTATCAATTAGAATTTTGGGATTTATAGGTATCGTCTAGCTTTTAAATAAAAAATCGATATACATATAAGTATAATAGGCAATATTAGTCCCTTAATGAAATCCTTATATGTATATCGATCTTATTTTTTTCAGATTTTATTGATAACTATTCTTTATTTTTATCTACTGCTTATTCCGCACTAAGTTCTACTCTTGTACAGATTCAACGATTGCTTTCCATTCAGTAATTTGCTTTTCCTCAGCAGCGATAATAATTTTACCATTATTACGTTGTCGTTCCACACATTCTGGCGCCGTACCAGAATAGTTATTACGACCTGCAACACAAGCTTCGATGGAGATAGCGTCAAGAATATCTGCATCAAAATGGTTGGAAATAGCTTTGAAGTCCTCTACCGATAAATCACGAAGTACACAACCTTTTTCGATGCAATGATGCACCGCATTACCTACGATTTCATGGGCTTCACGGAATGGGACACCTTTCTTCGCAAGATAATCTGCCATATCCGTAGCATTAGAGAAGTCGTCATCAAGGACTGCTTTCATATGAGACCCATTGACCTTCATACCACGAATCATAGCCGCATTAATGGACAATGCGAAGTGTACTGTATCAATAGCATCGAAGATACCTTCTTTATCCTCTTGCATATCCTTGTTGTATGTAAGAGGCAATCCTTTCAAAGTTGTTAAAAGGCCTAACAAATGACCATAGGTACGGCCTGTTTTACCACGAACCAGCTCACAAACGTCAGGATTTTTCTTTTGCGGCATAATACTAGAGCCCGTGCAGTGAGCATCATCGAGTTCAATAAAGTTGAACTCGTTTGTGGACCACAAAATCAATTCTTCGCTAAGACGACTCAAGTGCATCATCACTAAAGATGCAAATGACAAGAATTCAACTACGTAATCGCGGTCAGATACGGCATCCATGCTATTTTCGTAAATTCGAGAGAATCCCAATAGTTTTTGTGTGTACGTTTGATCAATGCCGTATGTAGAACCAGCTAATGCGCCGGCCCCAAGTGGCATGATGTCAGCATGTTTGAATACCATCAACAAACGATCAAAATCGCGTTCCAACATAGAGAAATAGGCCATCATATGATGCCCAAACAATACAGGTTGAGCCCGTTGTAAGTGCGTATAGCCAGGCATGATAACATCACTATGCTTTTCAGCTGTTTCGATGAGAGCCTTCTGCATATCTACGATGAGTTCACCCATTTCCACAACAGCTTTACGCACGTACATGTGCAAGTCTACTGCGCATTGGTCATTACGGCTGCGGCCGGTATGCAAGCGACCACCGGCTTCACCGATGTCATCAGTTAAACGCTTTTCAATATTCATATGAATATCTTCAAGAGCTACAGAAAATGGGAATTCCCCTTTATCGATTTGCCCTTTAATTTTTGTTAAACCTGCTAAAATTGCATCTCGATCTGCGTCGGAGATAATATTTTGTTTTGCCAGCATAGTCGCATGCGCCTTGCTACCTGCAATATCTTCGGCGTACATCCGCGCATCAAAAGCGATAGAGGATGTAAAATCCTCTACCGCTTTATCAGTGCCTTTTGTGAAACGCCCGCCCCACAATTTAGCCATTATTTACCTGCTTTCTCTTTCATCAATGCATTAATTTTGAGAGGTAAACCGAATAAGTTGATGAAACCTTCTGCATCAGATTGATCGTATACATCATCTTCTTCAAATGTTACGAAATCTTCGCTATACAAGGAATAAGGGGAAGTGCTACCCGCAGAAATGATATTTCCTTTGTACAATTTAAGTTTTACTTCTCCTGTTACAGTTTTTTGAGTTTCATCAACAAACGCTTGTAACGCGTTCATCAATGGCGCAAACCACATACCATCGTATACGAGTTCAGCGTATTTGTTAGCAATGAGTTCTTTATAGTGGTATGTAGCTCTATCTAAGCAGAGATATTCAAGTTCTCTGTGAGCATACATAATGATGGAGCCACCTGGGTTTTCATAAACACCACGGGATTTCATACCTACCAATCTATTTTCAACGATATCTACAACGCCCACACCATAATGTGCGCCGATTTCGTTGAGTTTTTCTAATAATTGTAATGGAGTGCCTTCTTGACCGTCTACGGCTATAGGTACACCTTCTTTAAAGGATACAGTTACATAACCAGCTTCATCTGGAGCTTGTTCAGGTGTATGTGTTACCAAGTACACATCATCTTTAGGAGCATTTGCTGGATTTTCAAGATCGCCGCCTTCATGGGATAAATGCCATACGTTTTGGTCCATGGAGTACGGATGTTTTTTTGTAGCTACAACTGGAATATCATGTTTAGCAGCATATTCCATGCAATCTGTACGAGATTTCAAATCCCACTCTCTCCAAGGAGCGATGATTTTCATGTTAGGAGCTAATGCTTTGATAGTCAACTCAAAACGAACTTGGTCATTACCTTTACCAGTCGCACCATGAGCGATTGCATCTGCGCCTTCTTTTTCGGCAATATCTACAAGGATTTTACCGATTAAAGGTCTCGCGAAGGATGTACCTAATAAATATTTACCTTCGTAGATTGCACCAGCTTTTACAGTAGGCCAAATATAATCTTTTACAAACTCTTCCTTAGCGTCAACAATATACGCTTTAGAAGCACCAGATTTGATCGCTTTTTTCTCAACTGCATCATAATCCTCAGGTTGGCCCAAGTCTACACACACAGCAATAACTTCAGCGCCATAGTTTTCTTTCAACCAAGGAATGATAACAGAAGTATCTAAACCACCAGAATATGCGAGTACTACTTTATTTGCTTTACCCATGATAACACCTCATAAACCACTATCTATTTAGACTCATATAATCAATACAATATCAGATAATTGTGAAAGCACCGTGGTATCTTCTATCACCAATAGGTATTTTCTCCTTCTGACAAAAAATAGTATACACCTGTATAATTATAAATGCAAGCATTATTTTTATTCATTTTAATAATATATTTCGTTTACGAACTAATAAATAAGCTATATCTAGTAATCGAACACCAGATATAGCTTATTAAATATATTAAGTTATTCTTCCACAAGCTCCAAGTCCTGTTCGTACGCATAGTCTGCCTCGGCTTGTGTAATCATGCCTTGGTCTACCATTTGTTCGAGCACCAGCTTTTGTCGAGCCTTTGCTCCTTCATAGTTCGTATAAGGATCTAAATAGGACGGTGCATTGGGTAATGCAGCGAGCAAAGCACTTTGCCCCAATGTTAATCGGCTTGGGCTTGTCCCAAAGTATCCGTGAGCTGCTTCATAGATACCGTAATAATTATGACCATAATATACGGTATTCAAGTACATGATAAGGATTTCTTCCTTAGAGTAGTAATGTTCCATTTCACTAGCGAGGATGGCCTCTTCCACCTTACGACTCATGATACGCTTCGAGGAAAGGAACAGATTTTTTACAAGTTGTTGCGTAATAGTACTACCGCCTTCTAGCGTTTCACCTGCTATAGTGTTTGTGTACAAGGCGCGAATAATACCGAGTACATCAATAGCTCCATGTTTATAATACCGCTTATCCTCAATAGCGATTAATGCATTTTTTGTATACTCAGGAATAACATCCCCTTTCACCCAATGCTCTTTTGAAACACGTTGATTAAGAGCTATCTGTACTTTATCTCTAAATGTAAACAGGCGTATAATTCGATCTGTACGACTGAGCGTGTCTTCACTTTGTTCTATTTGTTTTTCAACAAGTGTATGAGCTTTACTCTCACGATTTGTCCCTTGAAAGCTATGGTATCCGTCATAGATAAACATAGCCAAAATCATGACCACCACGAATACAACTAGGTTTCGAAGGTAGCGAAATACTTTCATTTCTTTCACCTATTTCTTAAAGGTCTGTAATATAAACATATGTAAATATAGGTTTATAATCTAGCCATCTATACAATACCTTATATACATATACAAATATAAAGTATATTAAATGTATTGTATCACATCAATCAAGAAGAAGATATGTAAAACACTAGTTTCTGACGACCACTCATACTACAAATATATTTAATATATCTTATAACGGCACGATACTATATATCTATAAATACCGATTAATGCATATTAGTTATACTTATTAAGTTGTATTAAAAACTTTAAATAGAGTATAATATATGAGATGATAAAAACATGCCTATGGAGGAGTAATATGAAACAGTGTATGGATTCAGAAAATCTGCATCGTCGATTGCGTAAAATCTTAGGTCAAGTGCAAGCTATTGATCGAATGATTGAAGAAGACATTCCCTGCGAAGATGTGTTGAGCCAAATTAATGCAGCTAAATCTGCACTACATAAAGTAGGGCAAGTAATTCTTGAAGGACATATCAACCACTGCGTACGAGATGGTATCGAACATGGTGACGTAGAAAAAACCATTAGCGACTTTACAAAAGCTGTAGAGCGCTTTGCAAATATGGGTAAATAAAAAAGGACTCTACAAATGAATTGCACCCAAAAAATTAGACATAATTTCGGGAGGTGCAGTTCAAAATGTAGGGTCCTTTTTATTACCCCAATATTAATCATGGTTAGTTGTTAAGAATTCGCTCAATGCAGCGAGTGCATCATCTTCGTCAGCACCGTCAGCAGTCAATGTAACGGATGTACCTTTTGTAGCACCCAAAGTCAATACAGTTAAGATGGATTTAGCATCTACCGTTTTACCATTAGCAGCGATAGTCACTTTGGAAGCAAACTTAGCAGCCAATTGTGTGAAGGCTGTAGCCGGACGAGCATGTAAACCAGATTCGTTAGTAATTTCTACTGTTAATTCTTTCATGATAACCTCTTTCTATCTCGATAGGCAGAGCCTATCTCATACGTTCTAATAGATATATTGTATCAATTGTATACGTATCAATTCAAGTATATTTAATATGATGACTAGTAGTCCCACCACTAGTTATCTGGCAATGTCTTAAAAACAAATATAATTTATATGTACAAAATTATAATAAGTTTTTTTCAGCTAATACAGATTTAGCATATTCTGTAATTTCTTCTGCTGTGTCCATAGTAAGTGCTTTATTTGCCACCTCTTCACATTCTGCTTTGGAAACAGAACGCAAGATATTTTTAATAAGAGGAATCGAAGAAGCAGTCATGGAAAATTCGTCGAGACCAAGACCTAATAAAATCATAGTCGCCACAGGATCACTAGCAAGCTCACCACACATACCTGTAAATTTACCTTGCTCATGACTAGCGTCAATGACGTGCTTAATAAGACGTAACACACCTGGATGCAATGGTTGATACAAGCTACCGATTGCTTCGTTCATACGGTCTACTGCCAATGTGTATTGGCAAAGATCATTCGTACCGATACTAAAGAAGTCTACATATTTAGCAAGGATTGGAGATATAACAGCTGCCGCTGGTACTTCGATCATAATGCCAACCTTGATATCCTTATTAAAATCCTTTCCTTCAGCCGCCAGCTCCGTCTTACATTCACTAAGCATATCATTCGCTTGTTTCACTTCCTCAACGGAAGCAATCATAGGATACATAATGTGAATGTCACCAAACGCACTAGCTCGTAATAAGGCACGCAATTGTACCTTAAAGATATCTGGGCGATTTAAAGAAATACGAATGGCACGATAGCCGAGGAATGGATTCATTTCACTTGGCAAATCAAGGCATTTCAACTCCTTATCACCACCGATGTCCATGGTGCGAATGATAACTGGTTGCCCCTTCATATCTTGGGCAACCTTTTTATATTCTTCAAATTGTACATCTTCTGTAGGCAATTCATCGTTTTCCATGTAAAGAAATTCTGTACGATACAAACCAATACCTTGCGCACCCATAGTGAGCGCATGTTTAGCATCCTTTGCCTTGCCGATGTTACCAAATAATTCTACATGGTGACCATCAGTAGTGGTAGCTTCAAGATTAGCAGATTCGCGCAACCGTTTTAATTCCTCTTGGAACGCCAACGCTTGATTTGTATACTCCGTCCAATCCGCATCAGATGGATTGATTTCCACGATACCATCCGTACCAAGAACGACTGCCTTATCGCCATCTGCAAAGCTTTCAATATCACCAACGCCCATAACTGCAGGAATCTCTAAGGTGCGAGCCATAATAGCCGCATGAGATGTAGGGCCACCTGCTGCCGTAACGATACCATTTACTACCGCTTTATCAAGGGATGCCGTATCAGATGGTGCCAAATCATGAGCCACCAAGATAACCTCGCCAGAAATATGTGATAAACCGCGAGGGTTCATGCCTAACATATTACGCATCAAACGATCACCGATATCCTTAATATCTGCGCCTCGTTCACGCATATAGGCGTCTTCCATGCCGAGAAAGATATTTGCAAAGGTTTCAATTGTTTGAGCCGTAGCCGCTACCACATTCATATGGCTAGACTCAACAAGGGATTTAATTCCGTCAGACAAGGATGGGTCTTGAGCGATTTGCATGTGCGCTTCAAAAATAGCGGCCTCTTCTGGTCCCATTTCATCCAACGCTTTTTTACGAATAGTATCCAATTGTTTTAAGGTAGATGCCATAGCAGTTGCAAACTTGCCAATTTCTTCTTCTACCTTGTCTTCCGCTACAGTGTAATCAGGAATGACAATTTCCTCTTGAATATATCTATATACATTGCCTACTGCAACGCCACGAGATCCAGAAATCCCTTGAATTCGCATATGTGTTCCTCTTTCCATTTCAATTAGCTACATTACTTTTTATTTTATCATTTCTCGGTTAAACAATAAAGTAATCCAAATACCTATATCCCCTTAAATAACCGTCCCACATGGGGCATTTTTTATTTTATTATAACTCTTAATAAACGCTGTAAGCTTTCCTTATTTTCCCTTTATTTTGCTATAAATTTATACGATTCCATGCCATGCTTAAGGCCTATTTATGATATAATATTATAATATAGAATATATAATAATATATATGAGACTTTCACGGGCTTCATGGTGAAAGTCTTACTTATTGATAGGAGACTTTATGAAATTAACAAAAATGCATGGTCTCGGTAATGATTTCATCCTCTTTGCCGACCCAAAAGGGACTGAGAAAGATTACACAGACCTCGCCATTCGCCTTTGCGATCGTCGCACGGGTATTGGTGCTGATGGTCTTGCCATCCTAGTACCTTCCGAAACCTGTGATGTGCGCATGCGCATCATCAACTCCGATGGTAGTGAAGCAGAAATGTGCGGTAATGCGATTCGCTGCTTTGCAAAATACGCTTATGAACACGGTCAAACTACGAAGGAAACTTTCACCATCGAAACCTTAGCAGGCGTAATGAAGCCTACCTTGACTATCGAAAACGGAATAGTCACACAAGTTACTGTAGACATGGGCAGACCGTTCTTTAAGGCCCAAGACATTCCTATGAACGTAAACATGGATAAGGTTATCGACGTAGACCTCGATGTAAATGGTGAGACCGTAACGGTAAGCTCCGTATTGCTCGGCGTGCCTCATACGGAGGTATTCATTGACGACATTACAAAGGCCCCTGTTACGACACAAGGCCCAATCCTTGAAAAGAACGATGTCTTCCCTGCCAACACAAATGTAAACTACATTGAAGTAGTAAATGACAAACATATCAAGGTGCGCACTTGGGAGCGCGGCGCTGGTGCTACCTTAGCTTGTGGAACAGGCTCTTGTGCCTCTGCCGTTATGTCCTTTGAAAAGGGCTTAACAGGCCGTGAAGTCGATGTGGAACTCTATTTAGGTACATTGCATATTTCATACTTGGAGGATGGCACGGTGCTCATGACAGGCCCTGCTGAGGAAGTCTTCGAAACAGAACTTCCTATCGACTAAGATGAAATGGTTACAACTTATATTAAATGCGTTCCTAAGATACCAACAGGGTCGCACACTCATGCCACGGAATATAGAGCCTCTCTTAGGACTACTTACATCTATTCTCGTCATCCTCATTGCTGTAGCCAATAGCATCGCCATTGGTTACGCCTTGATTGTCGTATGGTGCATCATGGCCTTTGTATTTTATCGCAAAGGATATCAACCAAAGGAACTATTAAACCTATCGTGGACAGGTGCTAAAACGTCCATCGTGGTGATGCAAATCTTTCTTCTCATCGGCTGGCTCATCGCCATGTGGCAAGCAGCGGGTGTTATCCCTATGATCATCGCCACAGGCATCGACTTAATTAATCCGTCTATCTTTATCGTCTGTGCCTTTTTAATAACAGCTGCGGTGAGCATGCTGTTGGGTACCGCACTGGGAACTGTAGGCACGATAGGCATCGTACTCATCACGATGGCAAGAGCTGGGAGTATTCCAGAAAATATCGTGGCTGGTGCCATTATTGCAGGTGCTTACTTTGGTGATCGAAACGGGCCCCTATCCTCTAGTGCGTCTCTCGTAGCAGCCTTAACCCATACAAAGGTATCGACGAATATGTCCATCATGTTTAAAGATGGTATCCCAGCACTCATCATCTCTACAGTGCTGTATCTATTACTATCTCAGTGGTACCCACTCAATTACGAAAATAGTTTACTATCCGATACAATTCACTTTATTTTCAACATAGATTGGACATTATGGATTCCAGTCATCATCGTCATTAGTCTATTACCTTTGAAAGTATCCATCCGTTGGCCTATCGGACTCAGTGCATTAGCAGCGGCCATTCTAGCTTATACAAATCAAGGAACTACACTTTCTGAGTTGGGATGGTATACCTTAATGGGCTTTGAGCTACCGCACTACAATCCACTCGCTGATATCATTCATGGCGGCGGTCTACAAACGATGTTTATCCCTACCCTTTCGATTTTCATGGCGACTGCCATTTCAGGCATGCTTGAAGGGGTTGGCTTCTGGAACGACATACGACAACTGTTAGAACGAGCTAAGACACGGAGCGATGTATTTGCTGCCAATGTAGGCCTTGCCTTTTTAACAGGTGCGGTTGGATGCAGCCAAGCTATTGCGGTAGTTATGACGCACTCTATTATGCGTATTACCTACGCTCAACGAGGTATTCAAGATGAAGATGTGATGCTAGACTTTGAAAATAGCGGCATCCTCATCGCTCCATTGCAACCGTGGAATATCGCTGCCTACGTGCCCGTTGTCATGATGGGTACAAGTTCCGCAGGTTACGTACCATTTGCCTTCTTCCTATATCTAGTACCACTCATCTATTGGTTACGATTACGGAAGCAAGATCAACCGATCATACGCTAATTAGTATTATCTCAAAAGGGGAAATTGTATGATTTACACTATTACCTTTAACCCAGCTCTCGATTATATCGTGCGTCTTGATTACCTCAAGA
>CAKQBP010000025.1 GCA_934216375.1 uncultured Veillonella sp. | reverse complement strand
AATACCCCTATGGGTATTTTAGGCGTTAGCAATATAAGTGTTAATAGTATTATTTATAGAAGTAAAAGGTATTTCCGGATTAAGTAAGGCCGGTATCTGATTTATAGAGAGGTCTATATGAAGTTTTTACAGTCTTTATCAGCGCAGGTGTCTCTGCGCACGCAGGGGGCTATTTTGGCACTCGGCTTGTTATTTATTATATTAGATGCGCTTACGGAGCCTATGGACCCAGCTATTGATTTGGCGTGGGTAACGGTCATCATTTGTGGCTTGCCATTGCTCATTAACAGCGTGCAAAGTATTTTGGATCATTTAGAGATTCATGCTAATTTTCTCATCGTGATAGCCATGGTGGCGCTTATTGCGATTGGAGATTATCATACGGCGGCTTATGTAGGTCTCATCGTACATGGTGGCTTTTTCTTAGAGCAGCTTATTACGGGCGACGTACATTATACATTGGATGATGATATGTTGCCGACCATGCCTACACAGCTTGTAGCCTTGCGTCAGGGCATCAACAATTATTCATCTGTTATTGTTGTGGCTGTTATGTTGCTTTCCATGGGTTCCTATGCATTGACGCAGAACTTTATGCATACCATTACATTGCTAGTTATCCTTTGCCCATGCTCTTTGGAACTCGTTCTTGTGGCACTCATGATGGGGTCTCTTGTAGATGAAAACTCTCCGACGTCGGGACTTTCAAAAGAGGCGAAACAATGCCATTTGGGCCTACTTATCGTGTCCATTTTGTTCCACGTTGCCATCATCGGTGCTGGTGTGTTAGGATCTATCAATCCTGTAACAGCTGCTGCATTGCACGGCTTAGCGCGACTCGGTCTCGTGTATAATTTGAAAGTATTAAATGGCTCCTTGTGCGTCGCATAAATAATTAAACTCCCCTAGTAACCATAAGTATTACTAGGGGAGTTTTGTATATACAACAGTGAGTTGTACAGTACGTATTTATACATTACGTATTATACAGTACATATTCTATTGTTGTCCTTTGTCTCCAAGGGTGAGGAGTAGGAATACGATGGATAGGATACATGCACCAACGAGGGCAATGAAACCACCATCCCAACCGTAGAGGTCAACCATGAGACCCATGAAAGCACCAGCACCAGCAGAACCGATGAGGTAACCAAGAAGGCCTGTAAGGCCAGTAGCACCACCTGTTGCTACGCGTGGCACCATATCTGCTGCTTGAAGGCCAATCATCATAACAGGACCGTAGATGAGGAAGCCGATAGCAATGAGTGCTAAGTTATCGATGAGGACATTGCCTGCAGGATTAAACCAGTATACAAGGATCGCTAAGATAACGAATAACATAAAACAAATCGTAGCTGGAGCACGACGGCCGCGGAATACGCGGTCACTTAAGTAACCACTTACAAGCATGCCTGGAATACCAGCCCATTCGTATAAGAAGTAAGCCCAACGGGAACCTTCTTTTGTGAAGCCTTTCACAGCGGTTAAGTAGGTCGGTGCCCAGCTAACTACGCCGTAACGGATGAAGTATACAAAGATATTCGCAATCGCAAGATACCATAAGTATTTATTATGCAAAATATATTTGTAGAAGATTTCTTTGAAAGTACTTTTTTCTTCATTTTCTGTATGTGTATGAACGACTTCGTGTTTGTATTCTTCGATAGGCGGTAAGCCACAGGATTGAGGCGTATCTTTCAATAATACAAAGGTAATAATCGCTAACACGATAGAGATAAGAGCAGGGAAGAAGAAGATACTATGCCATGTACCGAATAGGTAGATGCCAAGCGTAGCAAGAGGAGCGATAATGCCGCCACCTAGGTTGTGGGACACGTTCCACCAGGACCACCAAGCACCGCGTTCGGAACGGGAGAACCAAGTTACCATATTTTTCGCATATGGAGGGTAGCCCATACCTTGGAACCAACCGTTTAATAAGGCAAGAACGCACATGATAGGAATACTGCTCATAACACCTGGTAAGGTGCCGAATAATAACATAACTAAAGCACTAAGCAATAGACCTACTGTGGAGAAGTATTTTGGGTTAGAGCGGTCAGACGCATTACCCATAACAAATTTACTTACGCCGTAAGCTACGGATAAGATGGTCATAACTATACCGAGATCCGCTTTAGTGTAGCCGTACTCAGCAATCATGTACGGAACAGCCAAACTAAAGTTTTGGCGGATCAAATAGAATGTAGCATAACCAATAAATGTACCTGCAAAGACTTCGCGTCGAAGACGTTTGTAGGTGGAATCGATTTGCGCCTCTGGTAAACGTTCAATATGAGGAGCAGGAGAGAAAATCGACATCGTTACACATCCTTTCTACAACATGTCATTTGTAATAATACCATGTAGGGTATGTAGTCGACTATACTTAATTTTCTATTATAATAAATAGTTATTAGAAAATTGAATTATAGATAGTATTGATTAGGGTGAAATAGTATTGAATAGGTTGAAAATCATCAAAATATCTTCTATGTAAAAATTATTAGATTTGCAAATACATATATGAATAACTGTTCATGCATTTGCGTAATGAGGCTATGCATGAATAATATAATCTTATTGAATTCGCATTTTTCCTGTACTTTTGAGTGTATATGAATAATTGTACATATTTTGTTATTGACACAAGGTAATGCGAAAATCGTTAGCTTGGCTGACCGTTGGGCCACATGGATTGTAGTGATTGCGTTATTGGCCGCGGTTGGCACCTATGTGGTAACTGGAGAAATCATTCGTGCCGTAACCATCCTCGTTGTGTTCTGTCCTTGTGCTCTCGTATTGGCAACGCCGGCAGCGATAATGTAAAGGAAATTCCTCACTTAGTAGCATTATCTAAACGCATGATGACTACTATTAAAATTAATCTTTCTTTCTCCTTGCTTTTGAATTTCGTAGCTATCATCTTGGCAATGGTTGGTACTTTATCTCCAGTGTGGGGGGCCCTTGTTCATAACGGAGGGAGCCTTCTCGTAGTTGCAAACTCTGCATTACTATTGCGTTGGGCTTACAAATCTAATTACATAGTAGATGATGATCATTCCGTTCTCATGAACGCAGCTCGTAAACGCGTGTTTGAGGCTTAATAGTAGTTCATTATAAATATAAGTATGGAGTGTATGTATCGATTTGATTACTAAATCGATGAGCGTTAAAAAATAATATAGTCAATAAAAAGCGCTATCTATCCCTAAGGAAACTCAATTAGAGTTGTGGGATAGATAGCGCTTTTGTTTTATATATTATGAGTCTCAATTAATCAATGTATGTTACAGGATAGCCTTTTGGCTCGATTTCGCGGCGATTAAGGCCATTTGGTAGGTCTGGATAGCCGATAGCGAGGCTAGCGTAGACTTTTTCGTCTTCGCTAAGACCTAGTTCACGCATTTTGGCTTGGATGCGTTCATTATCTTGAAGATGACGGATTTGGTTAACCCAGCAACTACCAAGGTCAAGTTCATTGCAAGCAAGCATCATGTTTTGCATAGCACATGACACGTCAGCAAAGTTGTTGGCATAACTTGGTTTACTAGCCAATACGATGAGTACAGGCGCATTATAGTTGAATACAAATTTGCCTTCGGCGGACATTTTAATGATATTCACCATGTATGGTAAAGTATTTTCTGTAATCGGCATTTTGCCGTATTCTTCTTGAATGAGTGTTACTAGTTCTTGAAGCACATCTTGGTTTGTAATGACCATGAAATGTGTTAATTGTGTATTACCGACAGATGGAGCGCGGCGCCCAGAATCGAGGACTTGATTGATAAGTTCTCGAGATACTTGATCTGCTTTAAATTTACGTGTACTATGACGAGTTTTGATGCACTCTAAGGTGTTCATATAGGCCTCCTATTATAAGTTAGCTTTGATATAGAATTTCTTTTATTATACTACAAGGAAGGACCTAGTAGGGGGCGTATTTTTACTAAGTCATTTATTAGGAGACGGGCCTGCAACGAAAGAAGATTTCATTGAAAACAGAAGTTATAACTTTCTAATTTAATATCAAATTAATTTATAAATAAAGTAACAACTTTATGGTATGATTTTTACCCATAAATTCTATAGAAGCACCTAATTCTTAACGAATAAGAAAATAAATATTAATTAATTGACAAATTTAAAAATATCTGTTCAAAGTGGGCTTTTTGCGTTGACTGTTTACCGTAAAATTGTGTACAATTAATTAGTAG
Organism: uncultured Veillonella sp.; assembly: GCA_934216375.1. Taxonomy (GTDB): domain Bacteria; phylum Bacillota; class Negativicutes; order Veillonellales; family Veillonellaceae; genus Veillonella. The sequence goes on along the minus strand of CAKQBP010000025.1, from coordinate 7,370 downwards.
ATAATTGTGTGCATATGGAGGTAGAATATGGCAGAAATTGGTGTACTTGAAGGGTACAAACATAAAGAAGATGTTCCTGATTCAGAATATTTAAGATTGGAAAATCAATTGAGCTTTCCACTCTATGTAGTGGCAAAGGAAATTGTTAATGCATATCGTAGTCACTTAGATCCTTTAAATTTGACATATACTCAATACATCGTAATGATGGCATTGTGGCAATATGGTGATTTATCCGTTAAGGAATTGGGACAAGTATTGCGCCTTGATTCCGGTACATTAACACCGCTTTTAAAGAAATTAGAAGCCAAAGCATTCTTGAAACGTAAACGCAGTCGTCAAGATGAACGCGTAGTTATGGTAACCCTTACTGATACGGGCAAAGCATTACGTGATGTAGCGGTTCATATACCACGCCGCTTGGCTGAATCGTCAGGTCCTATATTTGACGTAGATGAGACACGTCAATTGCGTATGTTGCTTAATAAATTGCTAGAAGCAATCGATAACGCAAATGCAAAAACAGCAGAGAACATGAAGGGCTAATTTGATACAACCTCATATGCATATATTCTGTAACCTTGGAAATCTAAAAATTTTATTAAAAATGTGATATACTATACATATAGCGTATTGTATTCAAGTCATGTGAGAGTATGACTGATTCGTGATTTGCCCTCGTGGCACAAAGGAGATCATTATGAATAAAAATTTATTAGGTGCATTTGTATTAGCCGGTACATTATTAGTAGGTGGTGTTGCAAACGCAGCAAACTGGAATGGGTTAGCTAACTACCCAGAGGTTCCAAATAGTGCAAATGGTACAGAAACGTATTTCTTTGATAAAGCATCTGAGTTTAAAGGTATCGATAGCAGCCGTAACAACGTATTTGGTGTTAATGTAATTAACATGCATAATAACCAATACGGGGAAGCTACATTGTTCAAATATCTTGTTCATCCAAGCTTACATACTGTATATCGTTACGCTCCAGATGGTCAAGTTTACCAAATTCAACCTGGAACAAATGAGTTCAATATGTTTATGGCTGCTTGGAAAGAAGTATACGGCACAACTTTCGAATTACCAGCGTTATAATCTGATGGCCCGTGCCGTAATAATTACATAACTATTGCTGGTGAAAGCTCCTTTTGGGCTTTCACCAGTGTTGTTTATGGAGGTTTTTTATGTCTAAATCTGAATTTGCTCAAGCCTATACGGAGCGTATGTTCCCTGATATTGCAGCCCCAGCAGGTTATATTGATCCAGAGTTTGAAGTATTGTTTGATAATTTTGCCTTTGATGAAGTCATCACCGAAGAAGACCGTAATGTACCGGCAAAGGATCGCTTCTTAGCCATTCTTGCTACATTAGTAGGCGCCTCCGCTGTTGATGAATATGCATTAATGCTACCGGCAGCATTAAACTTTGGTCTTATTCCTGATGAAGTGGTAGAGCTCATTTATCAAGCGGTGCCCTATCTTGGCATCGGACGTGTGCGCCCATTCTTTAAGGTGACCAATAAGATTTTTGACTATCGAGGAGAGGCTATTGTTGATCCCTCTCGCAGCACAATCACTGGAGAGTCCCGTCTTGAAAAAGGCGTAGAAAAACAAGTAGAAATCTTTGGGGAGTCTATGCGCAATTCTTACCAAGAAGGGCCAGAAGATATTCGTCATATCAACAAATGGCTTGCCAATATGTTCGGCGATTACTATACGCGTAAAGGCCTTAGCGTGGCTCATCGTGAAATGATTACCTTCTGTTTCCTCGCAGCTCAAGGTGGCTGTGAAGCTCAACTCAAGGCTCATGTAGAAGGCAATTTGAACGTAGGAAACAGCAAACAATATTTGATTAATATCGCATCCCAATGCGTGCCGTATATCGGCTATCCCCGTACCTTAAATGCCCTTCGTTGCATTCAAGAAGGCTTTACCGCATGGGAAGCCAAACAATAAAGGAGTTTTATGTTATTTTCTGGTATTAGTTTAACGATGATTTTAGCGTCTATTCCAGCGCTTATCCTTGCAACTGCAGGGCATGAATTTGCTCATGCCAAGGTAGCAGATATGCTCGGCGACTCTACGCCGCGCTCCATGGGCCGCTTGACATTGAATCCCGTGGCACATCTTGATTTAATCGGCTCTATAGCATTCCTTATCGGTGGGTTTGGATGGGCTAAGCCTGTAATGGTTGATACGTCTAACTTCCGCGATCCTCGCACAGATTATACCTTAGTATCTATTGCGGGACCTGCGTCTAATGTGCTGATGGCCTTTTTAGGCTACTTAGCACTTCGTTTTCTTGAAAGCTATGGCTTGTTGACAAATGAATCATTAGAGTTAGTACTGACACTGATTGTTGTATATAATATTAACTTTGCCATTCTCAATATGATGCCAATACCACCACTTGATGGTAGTCGCATTATTACAAGCTTGTTGCCTAGGGACTTGCAATTTACATTGGAACGGTTAAGCTTTGTCAGTTTAATTGTACTTATCTTATTGCTTAATACACCAATTGCAAGTAAAATCTTCATTCCATTACAACAAACTATTTTGCAATTCTTTGAACGCATCGTGAGCATTATTTTATAGGGATTTAGCTTAAGGCTGATATGGTAAAAGCTATATAGCAATACTATGTAGCAAATACTATATAGTAAACGCTTTATGATAAGTCGTATCTTTCAAATTTTATTTTAGATTCTTCACTATATTAAAAAGTATCGATATAATTCGATAAGTATGATATACTAAATACAGAAATCGTAAATTTTCGATATATTAATATTACAGTGTATTATTAGATACTATCGATAGAGTAAATTGATCTGCTACATCGATATGTAAATCAATACACTAAATTGACACGTAAATCGATATATTAAATCGATACATTAAATTGATATATTAAATCGATATATTAAATTGATATATTAAATCGATACAGTATATAGATATTCAAGTGAATAAATGAGGAATTACATATGAATTTTGAAGAAAATCAAGTGCCAGAGGCGATTCTGGACAAGCTTACAAAGGTGTGCACATGCCGTAGTATTACGCGCAAAACGATTAAGGAAGCCATTTTAGATGGTGCTCATACATTTCCACAAGTAAAAGAAGCAACTCGTGCTGGCACGGGCGCTTGCGGTGGCAAAGGCTGTGGGCCTCGTATCGTAAAGCTTTTAGCGGAAATGAAAGAGCAAGGCAAAATTTAATTTGCGAAATGTAACATACACATTTTTCACATCCAAAATGTAAGATACATAGTTTACACTCCAAAATGTAAACTATAATGTTTACACAACAAAAATGAAACATATAAAGATTGTTATTTGATTCTCTCAATGGATATACCCGTTGGGTTTTCGAGTAACAATCTTTTTGTTTTGTAAGATGCATGTACTATACTGCTGCTTGTCGTGTATTGATTATGTTGGGCTCGTTTATATTTTTTGATATACTATACATATTACTTTTTAGAGATTTAAGGGAGGTATGCATGTTTCGACGTTTCGTAGCAGCCACTATGATTGGTGCATTAGCACTCACAACGGGCTGCGGTTTACATAATCCATTTACTTCAAAGGCAGAGCCTGTGACCTATGAGTCCGTGGCACAGAGCGAGCTTTCACCAGAGCAAAAGGTGGACAAGTTAGTGGCTAATATGTCCGATGCAGACAAGGTGGGGCAATTGTTGATGATTGGCATTCACGGAAAGACGTTGAATGATGATGCTAAATTCATGCTCAACGAGTACCGTGTGGGCGGCATCATTTTGTTTGATCGAAATATGGAGTCCAAGGATCAAGTTAAAACGCTCATTGCAGATATTAATAAGGCTGGTAAAAGCACCGGTTTAACGCCATTGTTCCTCGGCATCGACCAAGAGGGCGGTGCAGTAGCGCGCATGGATGATAAGCTCATCAAGGTTCCTCCCGCTGAGGAGGTAGGCAAAATGCCCGTTGAGCAAGCTGTATCCTTGGCAAAACAGTCTGGTGCAGAACTAAAAGACTTGGGCTTTAACATTAACTTTGCTCCTGTGGCGGACTTAGGATTAACCTATGGTCGCTCTTATAGTACGAGCCCTGATGAGGTCGTTCGCTATGCAGGCGCCGTTGGCAAGGCTTACGATGAAGCGGGCTTGTGGTATTCTTATAAGCATTTTCCGGGCATTGGTAAGACCGATGTAGACTTGCATGCGGATACAAGTATCGTTCCTGTATCTAAAGAAACATTGCTTTCAGAGGACACAAAGGTATTTATAGACCTTATCAAACAGTCCAAACCGAATACCTATACAATCATGGTGTCTCATGCGATGTACCCACAAATCGATCCAGATCATCCTGCTAGTTTATCGAAAGCAATTATTACCGATTGGTTGCGCAAGGACATAGGCTATAATGGCGTTGTGGTAACGGACGATATGGACATGGGGGCCCTTGCAAATCACTATACTTTTGGTGATATGGCGGTGCAATCCATCCTCGCCGGCAGTGATATCTTGCTCGTATGTCACGAATACGAACACATGCAAGAGGCTTATAACGGCCTTATGAAAGCCGTGAAAGACGGTCGTATCTCGAAAGAACGACTTGATGAATCGGTGAAACGAATCTTGCTCATGAAAATGAATAAAATTTCTTAGAATTTCTTATTTTAAGGAAGGAATTTTAAGAGTATATCACGAATATAGACAGTGGAAATACTATTCATGGACGGCGAATCTGAGTTGACACTTAATGGAGACAAACTTTAGAATCGTTACAATAGAAAAATATATAGTGTATACATAACGTGCTATCAAGGATTTTATTAAACCGATAGAGAATTAATAAGTAAAGTGATTCTCTGTCGGTTTATTTTTTATTGTATAGTTTGTTTTGTTAGGAGTGAAGTATATGGCTCGCAGAATAATGTTGAACGGTACGTCCTATTTTGGACAAGGCGCGATTCAGGAGATTGTGAACGAAATTAAGAATCGCCATTTCAAAAAAGCCCTCGTTACATCTACGCCAGATTTATTTGAATTTAAAGTGGCTACAAAGGTTACGGATTTGCTTGATGCGGCAGGTATTGCTTATGAAGTCTACGACGGTATCAAACCAAATCCTACCATCGAAAACGTAACGGCTGGTGTTGAGGCTTGTAAAGCGGCTGGCGCCGATGTTATCGTTGCTGTTGGTGGCGGTAGCCCGATCGATACAAGCAAGTCGATTGCTACTATTATTACGAACCCTGAGTTCGCCGATGTACGCAGCCTTGAAGGTTTAGCGCCTACTAAGAATCCGTGCTTGCCAATCATCGCTGTTACTACTACATCTGGTACGGCTGCAGAGGTTACTATCAACTACGTTATTACAGACGTTGAAAAGAACCGCAAATTTGTTTGCGTTGACCCGCATGACATCCCGATCGTTGCCATCGTAGATCCTGATATGTCCGCGTCTATGCCGACAGGTCTTTGCGCGGCCACAGGTATGGATGCCCTCGTACACTCCGTAGAAGGTTATATCACAAAAGGTGCGTGGGAGCTAACTGATATGCTCCATTTGAAAGCTATCGAAATCATTGGTCGTTCCTTGCGTAGCGCTGTGGCTGGCGATTATGCAGGCCGTGAAGCTATGTCTTTAGGTCAATACATCGCGGGTATGGGCTTCTCCAACGTAGGTCTCGGCATTGTTCACTCTATGGCTCATCCATTAAGTGCTGTGTACGATATCCCTCATGGTAAGGCTTGTGCGATGTTGTTAACAGCAGTATTGAAATTCAATGCCCCTGCTACAGGTGAAAAATATCGTGAAATCGCTCGCGTTATGGGTGTTCCTAATGTAGATGCTATGGATGAAGCAACCTATCGTCAAGCGGCTATCGACGTAATTCAGAAATTAGCTGATGACGTAGGTATTCCTAAATCTCTTAGCGAAGCAGGCGTAAAACGGGAAGACATTCCATTCCTCGCTGAATCTGCTTTCAACGATGCATGTACACCTGGTAACCCACGGGATGCCTCTTTAGAAGAAATAATCGGCATCTATGAATCCATATTCTAATTAGCGTCTTTACATATTTCAAATGCCTCCGAATGTGTAAAGAAAATACATTTACACACTTGCTTAACAAAACTAGCCATCTCTTTTTAGAGGTGGCTAGCTTTGTGTTTAAAGCGCTATCTATTGTTTTATGACTCGGACCTTTGACCTCGTGTTCAGTAAGAAAGCTATTTTTATACATAATCCTTTCTTGAAAATGGTGGATTACATAAGTATACTAATGATATGAATAGATAGTTTGACTGAGAGTAAAGCGATTTCGGTAGATGGCACTCAATGACTAGGTGCTTAGTTCAACCCGTTAAATCACTGAGATGGTTACATGTGATGTTTAGATAGGTGTTAGATAGTAATGCTAAGGAGAATCTTATGAAATTATGGAAATTTAATAAGCGTAGTTCTACCTTGGCAGATATGTCCATGAATCGAGTGCTCTTAACGGAGCTCATTGCAAAGGGTGCTCTTGTTGGGGTGATTGCAGGTTTTTTTGGGGCATCATACCGCTATTTGATACTTGAATCAGAGCATATCAGGTGGCATTTGATGGATGATATTACTATGGAATGGGCCATAGGTTGGCTTGTGGTAATGGTCATTTTTGCGTTTATTGTAGATCGATTGCTCGCATGGGCCCCATTGTCTGGTGGTTCTGGTATCCCGCAAATTGAAGGGGAGATGTTAGGTCTCTTTGATATGAAGCCCTATCGGACACTAGTATCTAAAATGATTGGTGGCGTACTGACCGGCTTTGCAGGATTTTCCGTAGGTCGTGAAGGGCCAGCCGTACAGATTGGCGGCTCTGCTGGGAAGATTGTGTCCTACTGGATGAACTCGGGACTACGAGAACAGCGTATTTTGACATCCGCAGGTGCTGGGGCAGGCTTAACAGCTGCCTTTAGTGCGCCCGTATCGGGGGCGATGTTCGTCTTTGAAGAGGTACATAAAAGCTTTTATCCGTATCTCGTTGTACCAACCTTCGTGGCAACTTTGATTTCTAACTATATTACAGTTAGTATCTTTGGACTTACACCAGCGCTGGGCTTTACGGTGACCTCAGGAGTTCCTCTTGAATATTTCCCGATACTGCTCATGGTTGGTGTTATCATGGGGCTATGTGGCGTGTTATTTTGCCGTATGATTTTTGCTTTCAAGAGGTTCTTTGACTGGCTCAAATGTTCTCGATTCTTGAAATTAGCCCTTACCTTTGTGGCGGTGGCAGCCATTGGCTTTGATTCGCAGCTCCTCTTGGGTGGGGGCAATGACCTTGTGGGTCAGCTTGCCTTTCAATCTCATGGCGTATTGCTC
>CAKQBP010000024.1 GCA_934216375.1 uncultured Veillonella sp. | reverse complement strand
GGTTAATATATGCATCCATCTGTTCTTGTGTCATAGGTTGCTGCTTTACAGACTCAATTATAGCATTCTTAAGATCCACATCAATCATTCGACTAATCTGAGATAAGTCAAAAGATGTGAGGCCTGCAGAAATTAAAATTCCTATAAGGCTCGTTAAAGTAAGTGCAATAGCAGGTATAACGATAAGCTTACCAAAAGACCAATTTGCTCTGAAAGCTTCTCCAAGGAAAATACTCGGCAAAGAATATGCCAAAATAGTAGCCATTGCCATTAATGGGCCTACTAAAAGTGAAACGAGGACAAAAGCTACCACTGATGCGGCACAACTATATCGACTACCCCAACGAATGCCAATCAGTGCAATCCCAGATGGCGCAACCAAGGTTGCAAGCAAACTAAGAAAGGGCACTGTCAATCCTACTATAGTTAACATAACAACAATGGCCGATACAAATGCTGTTTCCACCATCGCTCTTGTATTTGTTTTATTCATAAATCACCATTCTTACATAAGAAGATATATTGATTGGTATCTTTTAATTATAACAGTTTAAAAGGGTAACTTCAAATACCCCATATAGTAGACGAATGCGATAGCAATGCTATTAATGGTAGTTTTTATTTCTCTTTCAAAATGCCAAAAGTACCACACCATGAGGTGCGGTACTTTTCTGTATTATATAAGATTATACGTCTTGAATAATTGGCAAGATCATAGGGCGACGACGAGTTTTATCATAGAAGAATTTACCCAATGCATCGCGTACGTTTTGTTTAATTGTTGTCCAGTCTTTGATGCGTTGCATTTCGCAATCATCAAGGACTTGTTCTACGCGGCGTTCTGCAGCAAGCATGAGTTCTTCTGCATCACGAACGTATACGAAGCCACGAGATACGAGGTCTGGACCAGCTACGATAGTACCGGAAGCTTTGTCCATCGCCATAACGACGATAACCATACCTTCTTGTGCCAATTGTTGACGGTCACGGATAACGATATTACCTACGTCACCAACACCAAGGCCATCAACGAAGATAGCGCCAGCTTGTACGCGGCCACCTTTGCGACCACCATCTTTATCAAATTCAAAGATTTGACCATTATCGCCGATAAGGACTTTCTTAGGATCTACGCCCATAGCCACACCAAGTTCACCATGACGACGCAACATGCGGTACTCACCATGAACCGGGATGAAGTATTCTGGACGAACAAGGTTAAGCATTGTTTTAAGCTCTTCTTGGCTCGCATGGCCAGATACGTGAATACCACGGTCTTTACCATATACCACATTACAACCTAAACGAAGCAAGTTATCGATAGTTCTACCTACAGCACCTTCGTTGCCTGGAATTGGTGTAGCAGAAATGATAACAGTATCATTCGGTGCCAATTCTACAGTGCGATGGTTGCTTGTTGCCATACGGGACAAGCCTGCCATCGGTTCACCTTGAGAACCAGTTGTTAAGATCATGATTTGATCATCTGTGTAGTTGTGCATTACATCAACGTCGATGATTGTATTTGGTGGAATATTCAAGTATCCGCGCTCTTGGGCAATTTCTGTAACATTGACCATGCTACGGCCCATAACTACAACCTTACGGTTGAACATAACCGCCGCATCAATAGCTTGTTGAATACGGGATACGTTGGATGCAAATGTTGCCAGAACAACGCGTCCCTTCGCTTCTCCAACGGCTTGTTTAATCGCAGGACCTACAGAACTTTCAGAACCGGTAGTACCTGGTTTTTCTACATTTGTAGAGTCCGATAATAGCGCTAATACGCCTTTGTTACCGAGCTCAGCAAATTTGTGCATATCCATCAAACGGCCATCAACTGGGGTTTGGTCAATTTTAAAGTCCCCTGTATGAAGAATTGTTCCGATTGGTGTATTAAAGTATACAGCGCAGGAGTCAGGAATGGAGTGATTTGTTTGGATGAAACCAACAGTCACTTGACCAATTTGAACTTCATCGCCGGCAGCAATCGTACGAAGACATTTTGGAGATACCTTATGTTCTTTAAACTTGCCTTCAATTAAGCCACAAACGAGATTTGTTGCATATACTGGGCAACTAATTTCTTTCATAAGGTACGCCAAGGAGCCGATATGGTCCTCGTGACCATGTGTAATTACGACAGCTTTCACGCGATCCTTATTCTCGATGATATAGCTCATATCAGGAATAACGATGTCTACGCCAAGCATATCTTCACTAGGGAACGCAAGACCAGAGTCAAGAACGATAATTTCGTCCTCGTATTGGAAGATGGTCATATTTTTGCCGATTTCACCAAGACCACCTAGTGGAATGATTTGGAATTTGCCCTTGTTGGCGCCATTTGGCGTACGACCGACTAATTCTACTTGTTCCTCTTGATTATTCCAACCCGTGGAACGGTTATTTGGGCGGTTATTATTGCGGTTCTGACCATTTTGGCCATTGCGACCATTATTAGTACGCGCATTACGTGTATTTTCACCACGCGGTGCACGAGTTTGGCGAGTTTTGCGTTCTTGACCTTCACCTTGTTCCACATTGCGGCGTGTATTTGTACGGCGAGTCGTATTAGTACGACCACTATTCGCACTTGTACGAGTATTTGTAGACCGGCGTTGGCGTGTTGCACCTTCACCAGCTGTTTGTTGGCGCGTACGACCTTCGCCAGCAGGGCGGCGTGTATTTGTACGGCGACGCGTTTGTTTTTGCTCGCCTTCAGCCGCAGCTGTAAGAGTAGCGTCTTTTGCTACTGTCGGTTCTGCTTTCACTTGCGCAGTAACCTGATTATCTGTTGTATTCACAGTTCCTCCTAAAATTTTGTTCATTAATTTATTTAACATAGTTTTTCTCACCTATCACTTGAATTGATCTATGCCACGAGGAAATGTCACACAAAGAAAAAGGCGCTATTATACTAGCGTCTCGTCAAATGGGCGCAAAAATGCGCTATCAAATTTTGCCGTTCCTAGTTTGTGTGCCATTTGCCGCAGCAAATGAGTATAGTGCACTATCAGATGCTTCAACCGTAAGAGACCTCTGTTTTTATCTCAATCCGATACGCAGTGCAATATAGTCCGATCTGTTTTGATGAAAGCCTCACTTTCATACGTTGTGCTCATTATAACATAAAAACAACATAAACAAAAGAGTTCTACGCTTGATTCATTAAAAGTAACATAAAATTTTACTACTACTTAAAAGGGCGGCTCAAATTGAACCGCCCCAAAGCATTTCATTATTTATCATCTGGCATACTTTTATAAAACCCTTCAATATGCCATTCGCCATTTTCTTCGACGAGAGATATGTAGCGTGTCATGTGCGCAGCCTCAACCGCGCCATCTCCGGGTTTAGTGACTTGCAGATCCGCTTCGTAAATGATGCGTTTCATGCTATTTATACGACTGATACGACTCGTGCCTAAGGACCCGACAACCACCTTCGGCGCCGACATCATAGATTCCATCCATTTCTGCTTTTCTACGGGATTCGTCTTAGCCTGATTGGTAACATAGGTGAAAGCCTTATCATAGTTCTTTTCATTGACGGCGTCAAAATAACCGTGAACAACATCCCGTGCAGCTTCATCACTGCCTTGACCGACGATGATATTCGTAAACCATCCGCCCGGATCCAGTTCATTTTCCGGGCCCATATAACGAGTCGAAACACTGCATACACAGATAGCACTCACCAGCAATGCAACGAGAATTCGAGTAGTGAAAGCGCTGCTCGTAGGCGATACTTTCATAATAGATGCCAACCGTTTATCGATAATGATGTTCCTCAACGCCTCACCATATTGATTGGCCTTCAGTTCGCCTTTCTTACACAGTAGAACAAATAGAATAATCGGTCCGATGAAAGGAATTAAGATTAAAAACAGATGGTCACTGCTTTTACCGGTATCATGAAGGCGACGGATGCATAGAGAGCCCAACGGAATCAACGAGACAAGACCGATGATTGTCACTAACATCCATACCAACAGGATTAAGTAAATACCTGTATGAAGCACCACCGTAAGCCCATAAGAAAGGGCCAGAATTCCAGTGATAACTAAAATCCACATCAAAAAGAACCGCAAAAATTCCCCTCTGGACGCACGGCCATCTGAATTCATAAATTTGCGGCCCACCACATGGAGAAATGTATCCTTGTAACTCAACTGATAATGCGCCAGCGGATAGATAATATCCCCTTCCGGTGCAATTCTCTCAACCTCCACCGCAGTCGTATACTGCCCGCAATGCGGACAGAACATGGCCGCCTCGTCACAATACTGACGGCAGGATTCACAATATCGTTTCATATGTAATACCTTCTATCTCAAAACTCTCTCTACAGCTTTAGCAAAACCTTCACGATATAAATTAGTTCCGCCGTTAGCAGGATGTCTAAGTCCGATAGCGGAAAGACCAAATCGGCCCATCGTATCAGCGGATTTTTGTCCTACCGCAAGTATGAGAGGCTCAGGCCCACCTAATTCAGCGTGTAACTCCAACAACCGGTTCGTATAGTCCCAACCCAATTGTTGCTCTGTCTCTGTTGGTGTTCGGTTAGTAAGCGGTTCACCCGACTTATGAGGGTGAAAGGGAAATATATTCCACAGCAACGCATCGTATGGATCAATACCTTGTTCAATGATTGCGCTCCACACCACCGTGTCTGTAGGCTCGTTGAAGCCCTGTTCCTGTTGAGTCCGTTTCAGCATAGAACTCACAGGGGAACTGGTTCTTTGTAATGTAACAGGCGTTATCTGATGCGCCCGAATCGTTTTATGTTTATCCAGCAACATACGTTCACAAGTAATGGCAATACCCGAAAAGCGTCCTCCTTGATATCCGACAGCCTCCGCCACTACAAAAATTTTGGAACGTCCCAACCGCGGCAACAAATACGCCATCAAATTGTTCCGACGCACTTGAGCCGCATCAAAATCAGACCTCACAATTTCAATATCAGGATTCACCTCACCCCACGGATTGTGAACAAACTCGCCCCTATATTGACCGAGCCAGTCCACAAACTGCTGTACTTTTGCTACCCGATCCACATCAAACGAGGCCATATATTCATCAAAAGACAGCATCTTCTCTTCCTCTGATGTAAATAAGGACATAGGCTCTCCCCCAATTTATACTACCGAACCATATAATAAATAATGCTGTATATCATGATTATCAATCCTTTATATACTGTATTTATACACTAAAGCCCATAATAATACAATCCATATATTACGATATCCAATCATGATATATGATAATATATCTGATAATCACGCACTACATAAAATGTATGCCGTTACTATATTATAATAGCATCCATTTCTGAAAGTTTGATGCGAAATTAATATTCAAAATATCCACATGCAACAAAATATAAAAAACTGTAATTTCAAAGCGACTTTAGATTCTCTACCATCAAAACGACAGGCCTCATGTAACAGCCTTGATGGTAATGAACGATCCTACTATCTTTGAAACTACAGTTTTTGTTAGACTTCTATTGCTACTAATATATACAATATCACATTTATATATAAAACTCGATTTTGTCTTCTTTGGCGAGTTGGAATTGTTCAAATATGTGATTTCGAATATTGACGAAGGATGCGGAGGTCCGGTCCGTCCTATCGATGAGATTGACGGGGATGATCGTTTGCACCCGTCCCGGATTAGCGGCGAGCACTACGACGCGATCCGCAAGGACTACCGCCTCTTCGATATCATGCGTAACAAATACAACCGTTTTACCCTCTTCACGGCAAATGCGGGAGATTTCGTCCTGTAAATTAATGCGTGTCAACGCGTCGAGGGCCCCTAGCGGCTCATCCATGAAGATAATATCCGGATCGACCGCTAGCGCCCGCGCAATGGAAACACGTTGCTGCATCCCGCCGGACAACTCCGCCGGATAGCGATTCCGAGCATGATCGAGCCCCACCATTTTCACGTATTTATCGATGATAGCAGGTCGCTCTTCCTTCGGTACATTCTTGCTTTCAAGGCCCAGTTCAATATTGCTTTCCACCGTTCGCCACGGTAACAGTCCGTAATTCTGAAAAACCGTTACATACCGCAGTTGGGGTGCCTTCACCTCTGCACCGTCAATAGTAACAGAGCCCGATGTAACGAGCTCAAAGCCTGCCATAGCATTTAAAAGCGTACTTTTACCGGACCCGGATGGACCTAAAAGGCAAATAAATTCGCCTCGTTCAATATCCAGATTAATATCTTCAAGGATGGTGAGCGGTTCTCCATCTTTCATAAATTCCTTGTGTGCATTGCGCACCGAAATGTAACCCATGCGTCCACCTCCTATTTCTCAATGCCCCAACGTCTATAAATCCATTTTTCGATGAGGGACACACCCCAATCGAGCAAAAGTCCCACAAAGCCGATTGTCAGAATCGCCACCATCAAAAGGTCGTTGCGCAAATTGTTCCGCATATCGATGATGAGGAATCCAAGACCCGTCTGGGAGCCTACCATTTCCCCCGTCACCAGGAATATCCACGCCGTACCGAGCGCGATGTGAAGTCCTGATGCAATACCGGGAAACACGGCAGGTAATACAATTTTAAATAACAATTCCGGCTGCTTGATACCAAAATTTCGAGCCACTTTGATGTATACGGGATCAATATTCTGAATCGCCGACACCGTGGACAATAAAACCGGGAAAAACGCCGCGATAAAGATGATAACGATGGCAGGCGCTTGACCGATACCGAAGAACAGAACGATAAACGGCAACCATGCCACCGGTGAAATAGGACGAATCACCTGAACGATGGGATTAATATAGTTCCAAATGCCCTTATACCAACCTAAAATAAGGCCTAAAAACACACCAGCTACGACGGAAATGATATAGCCGATAAAAAAGCGCACCAAACTGTCTGCAATATCCTTGAACAATACGCCGTCCCCGATAAGTTCTCCGAACCCGAGCAACACCTTGTACGGCGTTGGCAACAAGGCCTCGTTAAATCCGCCGATGCGGACAACCAGCTCCCAAATCAGCCAGACCGCGATGAACGCGCCCGGCACATATGTGTATTTCTTCATGGTCTACCCCCTATGGCAACAGCGATATATCTACAAACTCCGAATAACTCGGCACCTTTTTTATCAGATCGACATGAGTCATATGATGTACGAGCGCATTATAACGATCCTCGGTGAGAGCCAAATCTCCAAACACAATTACTTGCAAGGAACGCTCGATGACAGGATCCTTAAACTTCATATATTTCAAGGCAATCTCCTTTTGCGCCTCCGGATGCTCATCTAAATATGTACCTGCATCGAGATAGGCTTTTGTGAAAGCCTTCGCCAAGTCGTGGTGTTCATCAACGAATTGACCGTTGAACACGAGGGCGCAGCAGATATTGTCATGCCATAAGTGATCAGGGTCTTCAAAGACCTTTCCCGTACCCATTTCTATGGCAAGAGAACCGAAAGGCTCAGCCACACTATACCCAGCGATTTGACCGACCGATAATGCGGACGGCATTTCAGGAGGACTCATCTCCACTATCTGTACATCCTTCTCGCTAAGACCTGCTCGTTCAAGCATGAGGTCTACGAGAATCTTTTGTGTAGATTGCTTATGAGGGATGGCAAAGGATTTGCCTTTCAGATCCTGTACAGAATTAATGTCGTTATTTACGACGATAATGTTGCCTTCCGTATGACCTAATGCCGCTGCACGCACATCAATCCCCTGTTCACGAGCCTTTACGCCCAGTTCAACGAGAACGGCTGCAGCGTCTACTTTACCGGTGTTAAGCGCATCCATGAGTTCCGGCCAGGAACCATATTTAACAAGCTCTACATGGACAGGACCATCCGCCGTCTCCAGTTCCTTCGTAGCAAATACGGGCAGCGCATGAGTAATCGGTAAATACGCAACACGTACAGTTTTTAATTCTCGGTCGGTCTTCGGATTACTGTGTTCATAATATCCATACGCCAACCCACTTACTATCAACAGCACGATAGCCATGATTAGATACCAAGTTTTCTTCATAATGTCCCCTCTTTCTACCTCACAACAAGGGGCGTTTATGACTCATGTCACTTTTTCGCATTTTTCTAAACCTTAGATGAAATCAGGCTTTAGAACACCTCGTCTTTTAAACTTAATATAACCTACTATATCAATATGTATTAATTATGTCAATAAATCATATTAATATTGTAGGTATTATTATTTATGTACGAAAAATATCAATATGCACAGAATCATATTCTCTTTAAACAAGCATTTAACTAAGAATGACAAACATAACAAAAAACAGGTAGCATCCGTTGAATACTACCTGCTTTTAATGTTTATTAAGTTTTCACAATTATTTGAATAGAGTCTTTTTATTTAATATGTAAACTTCTGATGTACCCGCTTCACTAAACTCAGATACATGTGGATAAATGGAGGACTGACGGAAATGCTTAATTTCCCCTTTAGGAACGATTAACATAAGTGGCTTACCAGATTCGATAATCTTGTTAAATTCCTCTTCACTTACTTGTTCCATAAGATATTTCTTCTGCCATTCAGCGCTACGTTTTTTTAATTTATCTCGATCATCCCAGCGACTTTCATCACCATTAATCTTGATAACCTTATGGCCCGTATAATACACAACAGCCGTACTATAGCCGTTATAGTAATAGACATTCCCTTCATAGGAATCCACTACTGGAACAACATCAATATTACTACGTTGCTTAACGAATGGCTCTAAACCTTCCATAACAACTATAGAAGATATAACCATCGTACCAAGGACAATAATTGTAACTAAACGATATCCTCGTTTCGTATACCATGTATAGAACATAGCCAATATTGCCATAGCAACCACGACATAGAGCAAACAATAAAAACCCCATGGTGCGAAGAAAGAACCTGCTACATAAGCAATCCACAAAAGTAACGTCGGCCCCATAATAATCCATTTTAAGGCTCTAGATTTGCCTTTGCGAATAAGCTTCATAACGCCCAAAGCACCGATAGCACTAAATGGGACTAAGCTAACAAAGGTATATAGAGGGTATTTTGTTGCCATCAAGGTGTAGAATAGCACAATTCCAACACCCCAAGTCATATTATAGATAAACCCTGTATGACGTTGTTTAAAACCATCGATTATACCGTAAATAACAGCACCCGTCCACGGCAGAGAAGCACCAAGGAAGATAGCGAGATAATACCACCATACATTATCTTCTGGATGTTCCGATTGAGTAGCACGCGTTACATTGTGAAGTCCTAAGAAGCCATTAATAAAGTCTTGACCATGAACGCTGTACATGTACACATACCACGGCAAACAAACTACACAAAAAGCTAAAATGCCACGCCAATCGAAGATGGCTTTCACCATAGACCAAGAACGATTAATACCTGCAAAAACAAGCAGAATCATACCAGGCAATACAATCGCTACAGGACCTTTAGTGAGTACGCCTAACGCAGCGAATACATAGGCCACAATCATAGCATACGGTTTCTGTTCCACCAGTCCCTTGTAGGAGTAAATCATGACCATCAACGTCGTATAAAGGAGCACCATATCCGTAATAACGCCATGTGCTACGGTCCAGAACATGAGAGATGTGCCTAGAACGGATGCCCCAATGAGACCAAGTGCCCACTTACCGCTCATGGTACGCGTAGATTGATACATGGTCGCCACCGACAAAGCACCAAAAATAGCACTCGGTAGGCGCACCACCCAATCAGCAATTCCAAAAATTTTAAAGCCAAGAGCAATGAGCCAATAAATCATAATTGGTTTATCGTACCAATAAGTACCATAAATCTGCGGAGATAGCCAATCACCGGAAAGAACCATTTCCTTTGCCGTTAACGCATAATTAGATTCAACGGGATCTGTAACAGGCAACATATTATTGCCAAACATATAAAACACTAGCCACACAATAAATACGACTGGTGTTAATCGAGAGAGTTTCATAAGGGCCTCCTTATCGACGATTACGATAGTATCTAAAGCCCAGTACTACAGCTATAATGACAAAAACAGCGATCATAACAATCAAGAACTCATGATTGTACTCGATAAGGTCTTGCCAATTTTCACCAAGTACCTTGCCTAAGTAAACGAGCAAAATCGTCCAAGGAATCGTACCGAGTACCGTCCAGATGATGAAATGCCACATGGGATAGCGTGCCATTCCTGCAGGGAAGGAGATAAAGGTACGAACACCAGGTAAAAGTCGACCAAAAAATACAGCTACACCGCCATATTTATTAAACATCTTTTCTGCCAGTTCAAATTTATGTTCATTAAAGAATATATATTTACCATATTTCAATAATAAAGGGCGCCCACCATGCTCACCCATCCAGTAGGATACTATAGAACCAACAATACCTGCTAAGATACCTACCACCATTGTTGTATGCATATCAAATATGCCTTGAGCTATCAAATACCCCGCAAAACCAAGTACGATTTCACTTGGAATAGGTACATTAGCATTTTCTAGAACCATTGCAATAAACATGGCCGTATAGCCATATGTTTCCATAAACGAAATAATATATTCCACTATTTTACCTCATTAAAAATCCCCATCCGGGTTCTATAATGTACTTATGCTTGTACATCATTTCGTGAAAATTTCACCCAACCATTTGGTATACCATATATTTTACCATAATAAAGAGACCCTCACCACAGGTGGGGCCTCTTTAAGGTATAAACAGTATGCAATTTTCGCAATAACTTTTTTTACTATTGTGTACATCTCAGTAAAAACAGCTAATCATTAACTGGCTATACGGTACCTAATCTTCTCTGTTTAAGCAAGACCATAGGGTACACATATAGGACATGTTTCTTCACTGCGAGGGCTTTGTAAAATATCCGCTTTAATACCGAACCACTCTGCTAAATTCTCTGGGGTCATCATCATATGCGAAGTTCCATCACCTACAATAGCTCCCTCTTTAATAGCAATAATGCGGTCACTATAGCGCAAAGCTAGATTCAAATCATGGAGCACCATAACGACCATAATATTTCGTTCCCGCTGTGTCCGTTTAACCAGTTCCATCAATTCAATTTGATGACGACTGTCAAGATAAGTAGTCGGTTCATCGAGGAGTAAAATATTTGGTTCTTGAGCCAAACTTAATGAAAGCCATACGCGTTGCCGTTCACCGCCGGATAGTTCCCCTATGTGACGATACCGATATTTCCATACATCTGTACATTTCATCGCCTGCTCCACAGCAGCTAAATCCGCATCAGATAGTTCCTTAAAAATCGATACATACGGATTTCGTCCGGATCGAACCAATTGCTCAACTAACATTCCTTCAGGGGCTGTCGTAATTTGCGGTAACAAAGCTATATAACGCGCTAATTCCTTCGTATTCCACGAATGTAAAGATTTTCCATCTAACGATATAGACCCTTGTTTTATCTTGATAAGCCGCGCCAAAGCTTTCAAAAACGTTGATTTTCCCGAACCATTTGGACCGATAATAGATATTATTTCCGGTTTATCAAAAACGATGGATTGATTCTCCAGTATCAATCGTTTCCCATAGCCTACCGTTATATTATCGACTATTAACACACTCATCTTCGCCCCACCCCTTTCAATAGATACAAGAAGAATGGAGC
>CAKQBP010000023.1 GCA_934216375.1 uncultured Veillonella sp. | reverse complement strand
GTTCTTGTAATTTTTCACGGTCGAATTCAGAAGTTGTTTCTTCAACTTGTGCACGGATTTGGTTAACGCGTTTAGCAATTACATCTTTATCACCTGCGCCATCGATGATTGTAGTTTCATCTTTAGTGATGCGAACTTGACGAGCTGTACCAAGATCTTCAAGCTCTACAGAATCAAGCTTACGACCCATATCTTCAGTAATAACAGTACCGCCTGTTAAGATAGCGATATCTTCAAGCATAGCTTTGCGACGATCACCGAAGCCAGGAGCTTTAACGGCTACAGCTTTAAATGTACCACGTAAACGGTTTACTACTAATGTAGCCAATGCTTCCCCTTCTACATCTTCAGCGATAATAAGAAGTTCTTTGCCTACTTTTACTACTTTTTCAAGTGTTGGCAACATATCTGCGATGGCACTGATTTTACGATCAGTGATCAAGATATATGGGTTATCCATAACAGCTTCCATACGATCAGGGTCAGTTACCATATAAGGGGAAATATAACCACGATCAAATTGCATACCTTCTACTACATTTAATGCAGTTTGCAAACCTTTGGATTCTTCAACAGTAATAACACCGTCATTACCAACCTTTTCCATAGCTTCAGCAATTAAACCACCGATTTCTTCGTCAGCAGCGGATACGCTTGCAACTTGAGCAATTTCAGCTTTACCAGAAACTTTGATAGAGCGTTTTTTAATTTCTTCAACCAAAGTTTTTACTGCTGTTTCAATGCCTTTTTTCAAAATCATTGGGTTTGCACCGGCTGCTACATTGCGCATACCTTCTTGAATCATAGCTTGCGCCAATACTGTTGCGGTAGTAGTACCATCACCTGCTACGTCGTTAGTTTTAGTAGCAACTTCTTTTACTAATTGAGCACCCATGTTTTCAAATGGATCTGGAAGTTCAATATCGCGAGCAATGGTTACACCATCATTTGTAATTGTTGGGGAACCAAATTTTTTATCCAACACAACATTACGACCTTTTGGACCTAATGTAACTTTTACAGCATTTGCTAATTGATCGACGCCACGGCCTAAAGCGCGACGAGCTTCTTCATTAAACAAGATTTCTTTTGCCATATGTATTACCTCCTAAATAGTAACACTATCCAATGTAACGAAATATATGTGCCCTTAGGCAATATAGAATGTATCATCAGTTTTTATAGTCATATAGACTATAAATCAGCGATTATAATACTGCTAAAATATCGCGTTCGCTAATAATCAAATGAGTAGCGCCATCGATTTCTAATTCGCTACCAGCATATTTTGCAAACATAACAGTGTCGCCAACTTTAACTTCTGGAGCTACACGTTGACCATTGTCATATACTTTACCAGCACCTACAGCTACAACTACACCTTCTTGAGGCTTTTCTTTAGCTGTATCAGGAAGGAAGATACCACTTTTAGTTTTTTCTTCTTTTGCTTCTAGACGGATAAGAACGCGGTCAGCTAATGGTTTTAACATATAATGTCACTCCTTTTTACTAGTTAATCTCCATAATTTATTAGCACTCTAACTCATTGAGTGCTAATCACAAGTATTATTATAACCTAAGTTAAAATAATTGCAAGTACTAATTTTGATTTTTTGACTTTTTAGATATTATTTGACTTATTAGACTGTTTAATGATGAGATTACATGTTTCTATAATAGATATTTGTTTATTCATACTTAAAGTGCGGATCCGATTATACGCTTCCACTTCAGATATAGAATATAGTTCCATTAATATACCAGTTCCCTTTTGAATGATTTTACGATCTTCTAATGACTGTTCTAGCTCAGCCATCTTTTCTCGCAACTGAGCATCACTTTTATAGCGACCTAAAGCCAGCTCTAAGGTAGGAACTAACTGTTCCTCCCGTACTGGTTTAATTAAATAGCCATATACACCAGAATCTCGAGCCTTATCGATTAAATCTTGCTGGCTATAACTTGTTAATAATACTACAGGTGCTTCATGGTGAAAGCCAATTTGACGTGCCGCCTCAATACCATCTAATTCTGGCATCTTAACATCCATCAATATAATATCTGGCTTATGTTTTTTACAAAGTGCTAAAGCTTCAACACCATTTGTACCTTCTGCAACGACTTCATGACCACAAGACTCAATAATATCTCGTAAATCCATACGTATTAGGGATTCATCATCCACGATTAAAACGCGCATTTATGCCTCCTTTTTCATATATATCGTCACCAATACACCTGTTCCAGTATTTTCTATGGATAAACTTCCTTTTAATTCATGAGTAACTAAATTATTAATAATTGTTAAACCTAACCGTTTATTAGACGAAACAGAAAAATCACTAGGCAATCCTTTTCCGTTATCTGTAAAAGCCAATTTAATTGTACTACCTGCATCAGTAACTGCTAGATGAACATTTCCACGATTCCCGTCTAACCCATGTTCTAAGCTATTCGTAATCAATTCATTAATTATAAGAGATACATAACTCGCCATATGAGAAGAAATTAGCATATCTTCGCCACTGTAAGTAAAAGTAACCTCTTGATCTTGTCGCACCATACTCATACGCAACAAACGACATAATTCATCGTAAATTGATCGGATACCAATATAATCCTCATCGTAATGAGACACTATATCGTGAACTAGAGCCATGCTCTCGATACGATTAATCCCCTCTTGGAGTGCTTGCTTTACATCTGGCAAGCTAGAGCGTCTCGCCTCCATACGCAATAACCCTGCTACAGTTTGTAAGTTATTTTTTACACGATGATGAACCTCTTTGATAATGGAATTTTTAACCAATAATTCTTGTTGCTGTTTACTTTCACGAGTACAATCATGAAGAACTAAAAAGCACCTCGTTTCATTGCGCCCCATAGCAATAGGAATCATGTGCTGACGAATTACCATATCTTGATAGATTTCTTCATTTGTACGTATACTTCTATCTAATAATACCTGCTGTATAGCGGACATCTTTAAGGTACTGCTAAAAATTGATGAACCTACCAAGCGACGATCAAAGCCTAATACATCTACTAACTTCATAGCTGCATCGTTAGCATACAGTATTTTATAAGTGTCGTCGAAAATAATTAAACCATCAAAATAGGACATAGGTTCGTAAGACACTATTTGTTCATCAATAGCCGTCAGCATAAGACGTTGCATCGTATCAGACAAAAGGTATTCTTGCTCATATTGTTCTGCCTTAATAGATGGTGATAATGTAAAAGATATCCCCCCAATAATACGACCTCCGTTGTCTACGATAGGAAAGACATGTTGACGCTGTTTGTCATCTAACCCGATAAGTGGTTGACCATCTTTCATCATAGCATGCCACGTATGACTGCCTTTTAATTGACGTGTAGTAATCCCTTGATCACTGCGTTCTATACATAGCATATCTGCACATTGTTGTGATCTCTCACCTTGTCCTGTCTCTAGTAGGGGTGTAAAAATCTGTATCCTTTGACGAGTTAAAGACTCGCCAAAGGATATGAGTTTACTAATATGCTCAAGTAATGAGGTTTGTAATGGTCCTAATGGTGTTCTATTTAAAATATCTTGACCAATATCCACGATTAATCCTCTTTCCAAGATACGTATCCAATTTCAACACTAGGCTTTGCATTCAATGTTAAATCGCCAAATTTTCCAGCCTGCGCCATATAATAAGCTCGACATCCAATCATGGCAGCATTGTCAGTAGACAATATTTTATGTGGTTTGTAATAAGTAAAGCCTTCTTCTACACACATAGCTTCTAAAGCCTTTTGTAATCCTTTATTAGCTGATACACCGCCAGCAATAGTAATACGACTTTCACCTAAAGTATGTGCGGCATCTTTCGTCTTTTCTACTAACACATCTACGATGGCCTTTTGAAACGATGCAGCCACATCAGCTTGATTGATAGGCTCATTCTTTTGTTGCTTACTATTTAAATAGTTTAAAACTGCGGATTTCAAACCACTAAAGCTAAATTCAAAATTACCTGGTTCACTTAAAGCCTTTGGAAATTCAATAGCCTCTGGATTCCCTTCAACGGCAAGGGCATCGATATGAGGGCCCCCTGGATAAGGGAATCCCATAACCCGTGCAATCTTATCAAAAGCCTCGCCAGCTGCGTCATCTCGTGTTTGACCAAGAACATCAAATTCTTCATATCCTTTTACATGTACTAACATGGTATGACCACCAGATACAACGAGACTTAAAAACGGAGGCTCCAGTTCTGGATTAGCTAAAAAGTTAGCAAAAATATGACCTTCCATATGGTGCACTGGCACCAAGGGAATCCCTGTAGCAAAGGATAACCCTTTTGCAGCAGCTACACCAACTAATAAAGCCCCTACAAGACCTGGCCCATACGTAACACCAATATGATTGATATCTTGTAGAGTCACATTCGCATCACGTAATGCTTGGTCTATAACAGGTATAACTTGTTCTATATGATGACGTGATGCAATTTCAGGTACAACGCCACCAAATTTTCTATGTATTGGTACTTGGCTTGAAATAACATTAGACAAAACGGTGCGCCCGTCCTTAAGGACAGAAGCAGAGGTTTCATCACAGCTACTTTCCAAGGCTAATGTGTATATACTCATTCTATTTCCTCTGAAACGAGAGACATAATATAAGCATCTTCCGTAGGCTCTGAATAATAATCTTTACGAATTCCTTTTACAGAAAATCCTAAATTTCTATACATAGCCAATGCTGCTAAATTAGATATGCGCACCTCTAAGAAAATTTCTTTCATGCCTCTCGTAAGACATTCATCTATTAATTGCTTGGTAAGTTTTGATCCATATCCCTTACCTCGTGCGGAAGGAATAATAGCGATATTCGTGATTTGACCTTCATCGTATACAAGCCAAGCACCTGCATATCCAACAATTTTGTTCTCCTCACAAATTACCATATATAATTTATTTGATGCCCCTTCTAACTCAACGAGAACAGATTCTAAACTCCAAGGAACAGAAAAAGACTGTTGTTCAATAGCATAGATAGCTTGAGCATCATCTATTGTAGCCAAACGAATCTCCATTATTCGACTCCCGCTGCCTCAGTAACTATAACTGTAGGATTTTGGTTCAACATTTCAGGATTATCCTTATGGCGTTCTTCCCATAACACTTCTGCTTCTGACCGTCGAATATAATAAGGAACCATATCCATAGGGTCAGAACTCTCTTCAGAGACTACCAATCTACGGCCAGCCAGTAATAGAGAACTAGCTTTTGGAATACGTTGCGATATATCTAAAATCGTTAAATTTGTATCACTTTCATCTAGTAGCTTTTCTATTCGCTTAACGCCATCCCCAAGGAATACAACATGCTCTTCAGATGCTCGGAGTCGATCTAATAAATCATTAGCAGCAATGACAAAAGGTTCCTCTTTGCAGACTAGTTCATTACCATCATATTTGTAGATACCTGCATAAACATGTTTTTTCTGAGCATCGATAATAGTACAAATCGTGCGGTCTGTATAAGCTACATTACGAGCTAAACTATCCATGGTCATTACACCATATAAAGGAATTTGTAAGGCATAAGCCATAGCTTTGGCTGTTCCCATACCAATCCGTAGCCCTGTAAAAGAACCAGGCCCAATGCTAACCATAATACCTTTTAATTCACTTTTTTTAACTTGAGAGGCTCGTAATAACATATCAATATGAGGTACCAACTGCTCAGAATGAGTCAATCCAGCTTGAATGGTCAATTCCCCAATTAGGCAACTTTCATCCATTAAAGCCACACTCGACACAAGTGAGCTCGTCTCAATTCCCAACCACATATGGACCTCCTATTTCTACTAAATCATCCGCTGTAAGGTAATCACTAACTAATGTAATGGATCGGCTTGTATCATCAATGCGCGTTAAATAAATCCATAGTGTTTCATCAGGCAATTCATGAGGAAATTTATCAGCCCATTCTACAATGGATACGCAGTCTTCTGTATATTCATAAAATCCAATATTTTCCAGTTCACTAATATCTTCCAAGCGATATACGTCAAAATGATATAAATGAGTTCGATTCACATCATAGGTATTCATTATGGCAAAGGTAGGACTTGTAATTTCTTCAGTAACCCCAAAGCCCTTTGCAATGCCTTGCGACAAATGTGTTTTTCCTGTCCCCAAGTCACCAACTAGTGCTATACAAAGAGGATGCCCATTATGTTTAACCCATTCGCCTAATAATTGGCCAAATTGTTGTGTGTCTTCTACTGTATGAGTCTTTAAATGAACCTGTACCTTATCCTTCATGAAAATGATTATATCCTTTCGCTTCTACAGTCTTAATCGTTTTATCAGGTGTTACCATTTGAACCCGTGGTGGGCCAGATAAAACTTCTCCAATCAACGTAATGCCTGATAGCTTTTCCAATTCCGAAAGTAGTGATTTTGGCGCCGTAAAGACTAACTGAAAGTCTTCTCCACCATACAAAGCATAATCTACTGGATTAGTTTGTAAATGCTTAGCTAATGCGTAAGTCTCCTCGTGTAGAGGGATTGCTTGTTCTTCAAATACAATGGAAACATTACTAGCTACAGCGATTTCATTCAATTCACTACCTAGTCCATCGCTAATATCATTCATACTATGAATACCAAGTCGTCGCAATTTTTGCCCCAATTCAATCTGTGGTTCAGGACGTTGATGCCCCACTTTGGTCATATCATAGCCTACTAAATTATAAGATAATGCTCCTAAACCTGTAGCTGCATAACCTACATAGTTTGTAACACCTACAACATCTCCTACTTTCGCACCACTTCGCATAACCGCAGTGCCTTTAGGAACCTCTCCGATAATTGTTACAGTCCAAACCATGGGGCCTTCCGTACGTACCGTATCTCCACCCAATATATTGAGTTGATATCGCATACATTGATCTTTAATTCCCCTATAAATTTCATCAAGAATGACTGTATCAACATGGTCTGGTGCGGCTACGGATAATACAATTTGTCTAGGAATGCCACCCATAGCCGCAATATCACTTAAATTAGCCGTCATAAGGCGATACCCTACATCATAGGGCATCATATAGTGAAAGCTAAAATGAACACCTTCCACCATTGTGTCAGTGCTTATCAATTGCTCTGTATTTTGATCTGCTTTATAAATAGCACAATCATCACCAATACCGTACACTACAGTATTAGGATTATAAATCGTGTTATCTTGAATTTGACGAATGAAATTAAATTCCCCTACATCTTTTAATTGCATCTGATCACCTAATTTCCGATTATTACTTATTGTATTGTAACATATATAAAAGACAACAAAAATAGCAGATAGTTGATATATCAACTATCTGCTATAAATGTCCTTAAAAGAATTATTTTTTAATTAGATTCGTCATTCTCTTAACAGGTTCTTTAGTATCAAAGGAACCTACAGTTGGCACCTTTTTACCATTATTGACGAATAGAACACCATTAATATTATCAAAGGATGTCAATGTATTTACAATAGCAGCCATTTGTAACTTAACAGTTAAGTCTCCGCCATTACCCTTTACGAATGCATCATTTACTTCAACAGAAGCAATACCATCTTTTACAGTAACAGATGTAATTTCAATATCCTTAGAGAAGACTGGATATTTTTGTGCTCTATCAACATTTAACATCGCTAAAAGAGCTGCTTTAGGCGTAACTTTATTCGCCTCTATCTCAACGGTAGTTTGTTTTACCCCAGAACCATCCTCCGTAGGAACAAAGAAGGCCATCTTAACCTTTTCTTGAGATACTTTACTTGTTTCTGCATCCTTATTGACTTTCGTCTCTTGCGTAGGTTCACTTTTACCTGTTGTAGGAGCTTGTTCATGTGTACAACCCACTACAAATGCCAGCATACCTACACAGAGAATCGATAGAACTTGTTTACGTAATTTCATCGATTAACCTCCAAAGTAATTAGCAATACCATTTGCAATGCGGTTAGCAAAGTCTTCTTGAGTTTGAGGAGATTGTAGCACACGTTCCTCATTAGGGTTAGAGATAAAACCAAGCTCTACAAGAATTGCAGGCATATTAGAATGTCTCAACACGTATAAGTTACCCTCTTGAATGCCACGATCACCATTGAAACCAGGTGTGTTAGCAATTTGAGATTGTACCTTTTGTGCTAATCGAGCATCGTTACCAGTTTTGCTATAGTAATATGTTGCAATACCACCAACGCTAGGATTATTAAATGCGTTGATATGAACGCTCACAAGAACATCAGAATTACTACGGTTAGCCACGTTAACACGAGCCCCCAATTCATCAACACCACTTGCATTAGGACCATATACATCTACATCGGTAGTACGAGTCAAAAGTACTTTAGCACCACGATTTTCTAAAGATTTTTTCAAATACATAGAAATTGGTAGTGTAATGTTTTTCTCTTGTACACCGTGAGGTCCAATAGCACCAGAATCACTACCACCATGTCCTGGGTCAATAGTAATTGTTTTGCCAGATAAACCGCCACTAGTAGAGTATTTACCAGATCCTGTAGGTACATTTTTTGCTGGATGTGCAGATTGAGATGGCTTTTTACCATAGTAAGCAGGCTTAGCTACAGCACCTTTTTTCTGAACATCAACAACGATACGATACGGTTTCTTATTAACCGTATCTTTTTTCAAGGAAAAAACCTTTACATCACTAGTATCAATAGATGAAGGTGTCTTGATTGTTACTTTAACATCTCTGCCATCTTGTGAAAGTTTGGCAGAGCTAGCAATAGCCGAGTCCATAGAAATGTTCTCTTTAGCCGTCTTTAGCTTTGTATTTTTTAAAGTAACAGTCGTAGTTTTCCCATCTTTGCTAATTGATGCAGACGCCTTTATAGGTGCCGATAAGTCCATAACAATACGAACATATGGTACAGGTGCATCTGTTCTAGTCACCCATCGAGCATCTTCTAAATTAGCTGCCTTTGCTTGCGTCAATAATAAAGGTATTGCCATCAAGACTGCAAGGCACATAAAAAATAGTTTACGCAATACATTCACTCCAATCTAACTGACATACATAGTGTCCAAACCATAGAGATGAGTCGATGATATTTTTATCTATCAAAATCTCATCGTTCCAATCTATCCATAAACTAATGTTAGATTATAAATAGATTATTTCATACAAACATGAAGATTAGTATGCCGATTACACATATTACTATATAAAGACCTTATTCAGAATACACAAAAAACAGTTTCATAAAATTATTTTTTGTATAAGTAATCAAAACTAACGTTCAGTTGTAATTTGCCATTCATTCCCATCCGTACTAATATGAATACGTCCCATCGTATCTGTACGGTAAATAGCAATATTATTTTCCTGCAAGCGACGTAATGTCACATCGTGAGGATGACCATACTTATTATACATGCCATTTGAAATTAATGCACTTTCAGGCTTAATAGATTTCAAAAAATCTTCAGAGCTACTTGTACGAGAACCGTGATGACCTACCTTAAGAATACGAGAAAACAATCTAGAATTCTGCTCTTTTATAAGTTTTTTCTCTTCTTGTAATTCAGCATCACCCGTAAAGAGCATAGAAAATTTACCGAAGATTAATTTACCTACAATAGAATTATTATTAAGATCTGTCTCTCCTTTTTTATCAGTCAAAGGTTCAACCCAAGGAGCATATACTACAAAGACAGCACCATGTCCAAAATCAACTACATCTCCACTTCTCAAAGTAGTTCGTTGAATTTTATTTTTCTCAATCCATTTTTCATAGGTTTTGTACATATTATTATCAACAGCAATACCATCATCATATACATGTTCAATAGGCATAGCCTTTGCAATAGCATAAAAACCACCCATATGATCAGCATGAGGATGCGTGATAATAATATTTTTTAACTTTGTTACACCCATAGTTTTAAGTTGAGCTACAATATTTTCACGATGTTCTATGTCACCAGTATCGATCATGCTATACTCATCGCCTACCTTAAGTAATATAGCATCCCCCTGACCAATATCTAGCATATATACATCTAGCTTACCTTCAGGGACAGTCGTTTTAGTATCGATAGAGTAAGCCCCATTAGCATTAGTAGTTACTTGATTTGCTGCGTTTGCTACATCATTATTTGTGCATCCTGCAATGGCGAAGATAGGAATACATAATACTAGCAAGAAAGCTATAAAGCGTTGTATTATATTTGTCATTCATAATCTCCCAATAATTCACTAATAACACAGCCTAAAGTAGTACTGACATCACTCGGAGTATAACCCCAACTCTTTGTTTCATTCAGAATATCTGCACTACGACTATGTACATATACACCTAGAACAGCACTATCTTGTAGTGAATAACCCTGACTTATAAAACCAGCAATTACACCAGTCAGCACATCGCCCATACCACCAGTACCCATGCCCGCATTACCGATAGTATTTACATACACTGTTCCATCAGGTAATGCCACAATTGAAGGAATCCCTTTTAGTACAAGAATAACTTGATGAGCCTTAGCAAATTCTCTAGCCAACGTGATATAATGACGCTCAATCCATTTAATAGGTAAATCAATAAGTCTACTAAATTCACCTAAATGAGGTGTCATGACACAATATGGAAGTTCTCTTTCCACTGTATATGCAGACTTAGTATCTCCATCTCGCAAAGCATCTTTATTAACACTGCCAACATGTCCTAATGCATACAAAGCATCAGCATCTAGTACTAATGCTCCTTCATAAGCATCTAAAATATTATCTACTAAAATAGGAATTTCACAAGTGCGACCTAACCCCGGTCCCATAGCAACAACTTGGCGACAATCAAAAAGTTCTTTATTATTCTCTGTAGAAGTAACCATCACCTCAGGTATGACACGACTTTGTACAACCTGCTTGATTATTTGGGGCACGGCCAATGTTACCTTACCAGCACCGCTATGAACTGCAGCTTCAGCAGCTAAAATAGGGGCTCCTATCATATCATTTGATCCACCAATAATTAAGGCATTCCCATTAACGCCTTTATGTGCTATTGGAATGCGGTAGTTGATAATCTTTTCGGCTAAATCAGAATCGATAGTTATAGTTTTAGCCTGCTCGCCAAGAACTTGTTGCCAAGGAGCTCCCAATGGGGCGACCACAGAAATCCCACCTACAGCCTTTCCAGGATATAATAATAAACCTTGTTTGATAGCTCCAAAAGTAACAGTATAATCATAGGTCAATGTGCCTTCCGCTATTTGACCAGTAGTAGCATCTAAGCCAGCAGGTACATCAATAGCCCACAAATCAAAATTATACTGACTACGCATAGTATCAATATCATGCAATATATCGATAGTCAAGTCTCTTAACCTTCCAGTTAAGCCTGTTCCCATGATACCTTCCACCGCGATGGCTACATTGGACCAATCATTGAATTCATCATACATATCGATGATACAGCCCATAGATTCGCAACGCTCAAGTTGCATTGCAAAAAGCTCACTACACTTGCTTTTATCGCCTACCAGTGCAATTTGTACTGATACACCTTGCTCCATCAGATGACGAGCCGCTACAAGACCATCTGCCCCATTATTACCCGTACCACATATGAATAAAACAAAACTATTTATGGAACGACCATTATTTAGGGAAAACAAATCGTATTCTCCCCATAAAGCATCTACGATACCACGTCCAGCATTTTCCATGAGGATTTCTAAAGAAACTCCTAATTGC
>CAKQBP010000022.1 GCA_934216375.1 uncultured Veillonella sp. | reverse complement strand
TCAGAAAGAAGGAATTCAACTATGAAAAAACAATTCGCAGCAATCTTTGCAGCAACAGCAGTTTTGGGTGTAACTACTGCATTCGCAGCTAACCCATTCTCCGACGTAACTCCAGATTCTTGGGCATACCAAGCAGTTTCTCAATTGGCTAACGCTGGTGTTATCAATGGTTACCCAGATGGTACTTTCAAAGGCCAAAATAACATCACTCGTTACGAAATGGCTCAAATGGTAGCTAAAGCTATGGCTAACCAAGACCGCGCTAACGCTGAACAACAAGCTATGATTAACCGTTTGGCTGATGAATTCTCCAACGAATTGAACAACTTGGGTGTTCGTGTAGCTCGCTTGGAAGACCGCGTTGGTAACGTAAAAGTTACTGGTGATGCTCGTCTTCGTTACCGTGACACTGAAGATGGTAAATCCAAATTCGATGCTCGTGCACGTGTACAATTCAATGCAAAAGTTAACGATCGTACAGATGCTGTAGTTCGTTTGACTTCTGGTAACTTCGAATTGGGTAACTCCACTACTGGTGGTAATGCAGACGCTCAAATCGACCGCGCATATGTTAACCACAAATTTGGCGAACGCGTATCCTTGAAAGCTGGTCGTTTTAACCAAGTTATCGGTGGCGGTTTAGCATTTGATGGTACTTTTGATGGTGCTCAATTGAACGTTGGTAACGACAAAATTATGGCTCAAGCAGCTTACGGTTACATGGTATCCGGCGAAGCAGCTGGCTTGACTAAAGAACAAAACGTAACTAACACTTACCTTGGCTTAACTGGTAAAGTAGGTAAACACACTATGGTTGGTGGTTTCTATGATCGCGTAAACCAAGATTCTGATAATGATTACAAAAATGTATACGGTTTCAACGTTGATGCTAACTTCGACAAAGTTTGGGTTGGTGGCGAATGGTTGAGAGATTCCCATGTAGACAAATCTCAAGCTTGGACTGCAGGCGTAGGTTTTGGTAACTACGACATCAAAAAACAAGGTACTTGGGGTGTTTATGGTCAATACTTCAATGCAAAAGAAAATGCTCCAATCGTAGATACAACTTACAACCACATCTACACTACAGACGCTAAAGGTTGGATGGCTTCCATTGACTACGCTTTACAAAACAACGTAGGCTTGTCCGCTAACTACGGCTTCAACTGGAAAGAACAAAACGGTGATAAATTAGATAACTTCTACCGTGCTGACCTTAACTACAAATTCTAATTTGATAGTTAATCATATGAAAGAGACTCCTTCGGGAGTCTCTTTTTTGTAGTTTGAAGATTAATATACACGGTGGACATCCTAGAGTATTATCAATTTAACATAGAGCGTGAGTAGGATATTCTTTTTTAACAAATAAATATAATGATAATATAGTTTATAATTTTATTTTTTATATTAATAAATGAATGTTAATATAATTAGTTTTATTAATATAATGTTAGGCTTTTAAATCTGATAAAAAATTTCTTTTGTATAAAACTATAAAATGAAAAAACGTTCATGAAGTTAGATTTTTACTGCATTCATGAAATTTTTAAAATAGATAATATTCAGTAATAAGGCTGAATATAGGTGTTAAGGCTTTACATAGAAAAAAGGTTGTGATACTATCACCGTACAGGTCATGATATATACATGAAATGAAGATCTTCGATGTAGAATATGGTGAGGAAACATGGACACTCCTATACATTCTTAATCTGAAGAACGAGTAGAATGTGAATGTTATGACTTGTAACATTTTATTTTCTATTTTTTTCAGAAAGAAGGAATTCAACTATGAAAAAACAATTCGCAGCAATCTTTGCAGCAACAGCAGTTTTGGGTGTAACTACAGCTTTCGCAGCTAACCCATTCTCCGACGTAACTCCAGATTCTTGGGCATACCAAGCAGTTTCTCAATTGGCAAACGCTGGTATCGTTAACGGTTATCCTGATGGTACTTTCAAAGGCCAAAACAACATCACTCGTTATGAAATGGCTCAAATGGTAGCTAAAGCTATGGCTAACCAAGACCGCGCTAACGCAGAACAACAAGCTATGATCAACCGTTTGGCTGATGAATTTTCTAACGAATTGAACAACTTGGGCGTTCGTGTAGCTCGTTTGGAAGACCGTGTTGGTAACGTAAAAGTTACTGGTGATGCTCGTCTTCGTTATAAAGATGCTGAACATGCTAAATCCAAATTCGACGCTCGTGCACGTGTACAATTCAACGCAAAAGTAAACGATCGCACTGATGCAGTTGTTCGTTTGACATCTGGTAACTTCGAATTGGGTGACTCCAGAACTGAAGGTAAAGCAGACGCTCAAATCGACCGCGCTTATGTTAACCACAAATTCGGCGAACGCGTATCCTTGAAAGCTGGTCGTTTTGGTCAAGTTGTTGGTGGCGGCTTAGCATTTGATGGTACTTTCGACGGTGCTCAATTGAACGTTGGTAACGACAAAATTATGGCTCAAGCTGCATACGGTTACATGGTATCTGGCGATGCAGCTGGCTTGACTAAAGAGGAAAATGTTACTGATCTTATCGTAAATGTTAATGGTAAAGTTGGTAAACATGCTATGGTTGGTGGTTTCTATGACCGTATTAACCAAGATGATGATGTTAGAAACGTATATGGTTTCAATGCTGATGCTAACTTCGATAAAATTTGGATTGGTGGCGAATGGTTGAAAGCTTCTAGCCTTGAAGAATCTCAAGCTTGGACAGCAGGCGTAGGTTATGGTAACTACGACATCAAAAAACAAGGTACTTGGGGCGTAAAAGGTCAATACTTCAACGCAAAAGAAAATGCTCCTATCATTGATACTACTTACAACCACATCTACACTACAGATGCTAAAGGTTGGATGGCAACTGTTGACTATGCATTGCAAAACAACGTAGGCTTAACAGCTAACTACGGTTTTGATTGGAAAGATCAAAACGGTAATGATAAAGCTGACTTCTACCGTGCAGACCTTAACTACAAATTCTAATTTGATAGTTACTCATACGAAAGAGACTCCTTCGGGAGTCTCTTTTTGTGTTTAATATAAAATAATATGAGGCTTTTTATATAGTGTTTCATTAATGCCGTCTATTTAATTAATATAGAATGATTTATCGAAAATAGATGATTTTTCATTTAATGGAAATTTCATGAGTAAACTTTCTTGTCATTATTAGGGTTATTACCGCTAATTTCTATCTATATAGCCACTATTAATGGTATAATAAAGAGTATTTAAAATTTCTATAAAGGAGGCAAACATGAATCCTTCTTTTTCTCATATTAAAATGGTTGCCATCGATTGTGATGAAACCTTGGTACGCAGTGATAATACTGTATCTGACTATACAGTAGATGTGTTACATCGTTTACAGCAAAGGGGCATCGTTGTTACCATTGCTACGGGACGGATGTATCAAACGGCTAAGCCCATTGGGCAGGCATTAAAGCTTGGTAATGTACCGATGATTTTGTTCTCTGGAGGACTCATTCAAGAATTGGAAACAGGGTGTAAACTATTTGAGCAGACCGTTTCTGTTGAGGCTGTACAGCGTATTTATGAATTAGCAAAACAATATGATTGGCATATACAATCTTATATAGATGATCATTTGCTATGTCATCATAAAACGTGGCAGTCCGATCTCTATGAAGTTCAAACGGGAGCGAAAGCAGAGTTTTTAGGTGATGGGTTATATACTTTAGAGTCTGAACCAAATAAGCTAATCGCTATTGATACAGTAGAGGGGATTGATCAAATTATTGATACTTTGACTCCTGAAGTGGGCGATTTGGTTAATCTAGTTCGTAGCCAAAAAGACTTTTTAGAAATCGTTGCCCTTAATGTGTCAAAGGGGCGTGCTTTGACACAACTAGCTTTAGATAATCATATTAGTTTAGAACATATCGTTTCTTTTGGTAATGCAGAAAATGATATTTCTATGCTACGTAAAACAGGTTACTCTGTAGCTGTTGAAAACGCTACAGATCATGTAAAATCTGTGGCTCATACAATTTGTGGCCATCATAATGACGATGGAGTAGCCCATTGGATTGAAGATAATCTTTTATAATGGAGTAAAACTATGGAAGCATTTCGTTTGTTAATAGTTACAGGTATGTCAGGTGCCGGCAAAACTCAAGTATTGCAAGCTTTAGAAGATATGGGGTATTTATGTATTGATAATATTCCCCCTGTGCTGATTCCTAAATTAAGTGAAATTTGCCGACAAGGTGGAGAACGGACTAATCGCGTTGCTCTTGTTGTAGATATTCGGGGGGGCGAATTTTTTGAAGCTCTTTCTTCATCTTTAGATACATTAAAAGATATGAAGGTAGATTTTGAAATTGTATTTATGGATGCTACAGATGAGACTTTGATTCGTCGATATAAGGAAAGTCGACGGAGTCATCCATTGGCTCCTAATGGGCTAATTACAACAGGGCTAAAAAAAGAACGCCAAATTCTTAACTCTGTGCGCCATAAAGCAGATTTTATTATTGATACCACTAATATGAAGACGGCTAGCTTGAAAGAGTATTTAAAAACGCGCTTTGCTCAAGTTGATGAAGCTCATGGTATGGCGATTACTGTAGTGAGCTTTGGTTTTAAGTATGGTATTCCTCTCGATGCAGATATGGTATGGGATGTTCGTTTTCTACCTAATCCATTTTATATTCCTGAGTTTCGTCATAAAACAGGTCGTGTGAAAGCAGTGAATGAATATATCCATTCCTTTGAAGTAACCGAGGAATTTAAAAAACGTTACTTTGATATCATGGACTTCCTTGTACCAAATTATGAACAAGAAGGGAAATCTCAGTTTATTGTGGCAGTAGGTTGCACAGGTGGTATGCATAGATCTGTAGCTATGGCAGAGGCTCTATACTCCCACTTGTTAGAAAAAGGATATCGTGTAACTGTTGAACATAGAGATATGATGAAAAATAATGTAGAAGAAGATTATAATCCTCATGAAATTATAACACTTGATAACTAGGTAGGGGGGATTATGTTGCGAAAAGGATGGTTCCGGTGGCTAATTCCGGGTCTAAATATAAAACGTTGGCTTGCCCTATTTAGTTGTGGTGTAGGTCTTTTAATTATTGGTATTTCTTTGATTTTTAACTATCAATGGCTTGCGGTTCTTGAAGATATTGTACTTGCCTTTTCCTATAATATGACGGGCTTTTACAATTATAATGTACTCATTGCTGTAGGGGCTGTACTATTATCGATTGGTGCTGTATTAATGCTCATCGGTACGAGTAAAGTTATTAAAACGATTATTCGTGCGGTACTACCTAATCCTGACAGCAAGGTATCGGATATTATTTTTCAAAATATCCGACTCGATAAGGGCCCAAAAATTGTAGTAATCGGTGGTGGTACGGGCTTATCAAATTTATTGCGTGGTTTGAAATCATATACATCAAACCTATCTGCGATTGTAACTGTCGCTGATGATGGAGGTTCTTCTGGTCGCTTGCGAGAAGACTTTCAAATGATAGCTCCTGGTGATTTGCGAAACTGTTTAGTATCACTAGCTGAACAAGAAGGAGTAATGGAGAACTTATTCCGTTATCGTTTCGATGGTGAAAATGAGCTTTCTGGGCACAGTTTTGGTAATCTCTTTATCACTGCGCTTGCTCAAGTTTATGATGGAGATATTGAAGAAGCTCTTGAAGCGGCTAGTAAATTGTTGCGTGTCCGTGGTCGTGTAATTCCTTCCTCTACAGAGTTCATTAAATTGCGTGCAGAGATGACAGATGGCACTATTGTAGAAGGTGAAAGTAATATACCACATTCGGGTAAACGAATTCGTCATATCTATAGTGATCCAGCATTGCCTAAGCCAGAGGGGGCTGCATTACGTGCCATTGATGAAGCGGATGTAATTATTTTAGGTCCTGGTAGTTTATATACAAGTATTATCCCAAATTTACTAACTGATAAGTTGGCCTCTCATGTACGTGCTAGTAAGGCTAATAAAATCTATATTGCTAATGTTATGACACAACCAGGTGAAACCACAGGCTACACATTAAATGACCATGTAGAGGCTTTAATTGCTCATGGCGGAGAAGGAATTATAGATACTGTTCTTGCCAATGATGGGCCGTTGCCAATTCAAATGGTTGAACAATATAGTGCTGTAGGATCTGAACCATTGGTATTAGATACTAAAAAGTTACAAGACAAAGGAATCCGCACTATACGAGCTACCTTAATTAGCCCTCAAAAACCAGCTGTTCACGATCCTGAACGGTTAGGAAAAGTTATTATGGATATCATTCATGCTATGCAATCTAACACTGAACCGCATATCTTGGAATATTATCTTCAACGAGATGATCATTAATGAGAAGGGATGCCCATGTCATTTGCAGAAGATGTAAAAAATGAATTATGCCAATATGAAGCCTCTAGTGATGCGGATGTGGCCATGAAAATTGAAGCGTCTTGCTTATTGCGTATGAGCGGATCTATCATTTTGGGGATGAAAGGTGCCGTTGGCATTCGTTTGGCTACGGCTAATAATGCAGTAGCTCGTCGGTTGCTTGGTATTTTGAAAAAGCAATACGAATTACCTACAAATGTATTAGTACGACAAGGTTTAAACCTGCGTAAAAAAAATATGTATACGCTTTCTGTGGAACCTTCTATAGAGGGGAGACAGGCTTTAGAGGATCTCGCTTTATGGCCTGTAACCGAACAAATTCCTCGCAGTTGGCTCAAATCAATGGAAGCACGACGTGCCTTTTTAAGGGGAGCTTTTTTAGGGGGAGGCTCTGTTAATAAGCCACAAAGTGATTACCATCTTGAGTTTATGACGGGAAACGAGATTTTTGCGAGGGAAATTATCCATGTATTACGGCTTTTTCACATTCATGCAGGCTTAACGGAGCGGAAAGAAGAGTATGTAGTATATCTTAAAGAAGGGGATGCAGTAACAAATTGTTTGCAAATCATGGGTGCTCAATCGGCGCTTATGGAATTTGAAAACGTGCGGATTATGAAAACCGTACGGAATCAAATAAATCGTCAAGTCAACTGTGAGACGGCAAATTTACAGAAGGTTGTGGATGCAGCAGTTCGTCAGGTAAAAGCAATCCGTATTATTGATAGAGAAATCGGTATTGAAGAATTACCTGAAAAGTTGCGCGTCGTTGCAAGACTTCGGTGGGAGAATCCTGAAGCGAGTTTAAAAGAGCTTGAAGAGTTGATGGAGGGGAAACTATCTAAATCTGGAATTGGCCATCGACTAAAGAAGATTGAAGCATTAGCACTTACGTATGACCCATTGGGGCTCGAAGAAGTATAGAGGTAATAATATATGTTTTCCTATAAATCAAGATATTGTGTAGCTGCGGCTATGGCCGCCATGGCTGCCCTTACAGGCCATGTAGAAGCTCGTGATATAGATTTACAATCAATTGGATATTTTCAGTTTTCTCCGTTGCCACCATCGTTGGTGTCTCAAACGGATACATTGCTCCTATCGGATAGTCCTGAATATGTAGGACCTGTAGGAGGTACGTTAAGTGCAGGTACAATTAATGGCAATGGTCGTATCTATTTCTATCATGTAAATGAAATGGATCTACCTCATAAGATTGCTATCGTCTTAGAAAACCAAACGGCTTATCCAACTTCAGTACATGTCATGAGACAATTAAAATCTGTAGCTACACCTGACTATTTTGCAGCAGGTCGTGATTTGTCTCGGAAGGATTTGGAGCAGCCTCTTAATGAAAGCCCAGATGCAAGACCGTTATACTCTCTTAGCATCCCACCACAAGGGCGTCAATTAATCTTTAGTGACTTAGAAAATACACCGGTAAATCGAGATGCATTATTTACGGGTATCGTAGATATTAAAACAGAAGGGCCTATATTTGCGCGTGTTATGATGCTGCCTATGGGGATGGACCCCGTAGATGCGTCACATTGGGTGAAAAATCTTCCCATAGATGAAATACAATTGCGCGGTACCTATACTGGTGCTAAACGTAATATGGAGGTTGCTACACCATTCGACACCGCTTTAGGTGGTGCCTTTGTAGAAATTGGTAATGACCGAGAAGATACGTTTATTAATGGTGTAGACGAAATGCAAAATAAAGCATTTGTTCGAGATCGTGGTAACTATGGCGTATCATATACGCTAAAAATTCCTACTAAGGGTAATGAACCGTTTAGACTGTATTTTAACCCTCTTGGGGGACCTTATTCTGGTTCCTTTACGATAAAAACATTACATCAACAAGGTGCTAGAAGGGGACAGACAGATACACGGACTTATCACATTGGTGGTGCAGATGGTATTTCCGCATTAGGGAAAGGTACTATATTAGATAGCCGTCTTTTAGGGAACTATAATGCGGGTGATTTATTAACGTTAAACTTTATGCCAGCTGGTGCATCGAATTTGCCAATTCGTTTCTTGTTAATTCCTGAATCTCTTGCAAATCCACAAAAACATCAAACCATTGCTGTTAATGTACCGAAAGATGTTAAAGATATCTTAGGGCACCCAACTCAAGGGAGCACACAAATACCTGTAGGTCCTGTAGGTGGTAAAGATGGAGATAAAGGGACAGTAGATACTAAAAAATCTACTGCTGAAAGTCCAGCTAAACGGGCAGAAACAATTGCTCATGAAGAAACTAAAAAGTTAAGCGATAAAGCTGCAGCAGATGTAAAAAAAGAAGCGCAACTTAAAAAAGCAAAAGACGAGAAAGAAGCCTTAGCTCGTAAAAAAGCCGAAGAGGCTCGACTAGCTGCAGAAAAAGCTGAAATGTCTCGAAAGGCTGCAGAAGCCAAGCATGCTGAAATTGAGCGCAAGATGGCTGAAAAAGCCGAAGCAGAGCGTAAAGCAGAGGAAGCTCGCAAGGCGGAAGCGGCTCGTAAAGCTGAAATGGCACGTATCGAGGCAGCGAGAAAAGCGGAAGCGGATCGACTAGCGGCGGCTCGTAAAGCAGAAGAAGCTCGACTAGCAGCGGAAGCAAAACGCCTTGAAGAAGAACGGAGAAGTGAAGCTGCTCGTATTGAGGCTGCACGCAAAGCGGAGGAAGAAAGAAAAGCGGCCGAAGCTAAGGCACGCTTTGAAGCGCAAAGAGCAGCAGAAAAAGCTGCTTTAGAGGCCAAAAAGGCCGAAGAGGAACGCTTGGCTGCTGAGGCTAGAGCTCGTTTAGAAGCACAACGTAAAGCTGAGCAGGAAGCATTGGAAGCAAGACGTGCCGAAGAAGCTCGTAAAGCAGCAGAAGCGAAAGCTGCTTTAGAAGCACAACGTGCTGCCGAGCAAGCCGCTCTTGAAGCGAAGCGCCAAGAAGACGCTCGTAGAGCGGCAGAGGCTAAGGCTGCATTGGAAGCACAACAAATGGAAGCAGCAAGAAAAGCAGAAGAGGCTCGTCGTGCGGAGGAAGCGCGTAGAGCAGAAGAAGCTCGAATTGAAGCGGAACGTAAAGCTGAGGCCGCTCGCGTAGCAGCAGAAGCAAAACGAGCAGAGGACGCACGCAAAGCTGAAGCAGCTCGAATTGAAGCAGCGCGTAAAGCTGAACAAGCTCGTTTAGCAGCAGAAGCACGTAGAGCAGAAGAAGCTCGGAAAGCAGAAGCAGCTAGACTTGAGGCACAACGTAGAGCTGAACAGGAACGTCTTGAAGCTGCGCGCCGTGCCGAAGAAGCTCGAATTGTTGCAGAGGCTAAACGTGCTGAAGAAGCGCTTAGAGCCGAAGAAGCTCGCCGCATAGAAGAAGCAAGACGTGCCGAAGAGGCTCGTAAAGCAGAGGCGGCTCGTATAGTGGCGGAAGCTCGTAAGGCAGAGCAAGAGCGACTTGCTGCAGAACGAGCTGAAGCAGAACGTCAAGCCGCAGAGGCACGACGTATTGCTGAGGAACGATATAAAGCACAACTAGAAGCAGAGCGTAAAGCTGAAGCTGCTCGTCAACAAGCGTTGGCTCAAGCTGAAATCGAGCGTAAAGCAAAAGAGCGTGCTGAAGCTATTCA
This sequence comes from uncultured Veillonella sp., assembly GCA_934216375.1. Classification (GTDB taxonomy): domain Bacteria; phylum Bacillota; class Negativicutes; order Veillonellales; family Veillonellaceae; genus Veillonella. The sequence goes on along the minus strand of CAKQBP010000022.1, from coordinate 2,006 downwards.
ACGTGTCCGAGATCAACAAGAGAGTGCTCGTCGTCGTGCAGAACTTGCACGTCAACAACTTGAAGCCGAACGTAAGGCTGCTCAAGCATCTAAGAGGACTCCTTCCTTCAGTGAACTTGATGATGTTCATGGGGATACATCAAATGTAACTATTCCAAATGCTGTATCCATTGATGAGTTGACAAAACCTAGACCGACTGCATCTCAAAATACACGTCGTCGTGAGCAACGTCAACCTCAATTGTCGCCAAATCAGCAATATGTGCAGATAGATCCTGTAGCGAATGAGCCGCAACAAGATCAAATGCCATATACTCCACAAAATGAACAGCAAAATGATGAAGAAAACCCACCAAGATTATATCCATTAGGTTAAGACCCTTAATTTCTAAAAAAAATTTTAGATTAAAGTTTAAGATATAGAAGTGGATTAATAGCTGTTTAAATATAGAGAGGACAAGCAATTTTATATGCTTGTCCTCTTTTTAAAATCCATATGAATTTTGTGTTTTACATTGACTTTCAAAGGTGGATTCAGTACAATAAATAAAGAAATGCATATATGGTACGAGAGGCCATTGCATAATACAATACCTTTTAATTTAGTCCAGAGAGGCTGAGAAAGGAATATAGTTGAAGTGCCCATAGGGGCTTCTTTGTGCAAACTATTTGACCTTTTGCCCTGGGCAAAAGGTCTTTTTTGTTACGTGAGTTAGGAGGAAATCATGGGACAAGTTAGCCTAAAAGGCAAAGATTTATTGGGTTTGCAAAATGTGTCACCTGAAGAAATCAAATTGATTTTAGATGTGGCAAAGAAAATGAAGAAAATCGTTCTTTCTGATGACAAGAAGGTTCCACTTTTAAAGGGGAAATCCATTATCAACCTTTTTATGGAACCAAGTACTCGTACCCGTAGTTCCTTTGAGTTAGCCGGCAAATACTTAGGGGCTGACGTAATCAATCTTTCTCCTAGTGGATCTTCCATGGGTAAAGGTGAAAGTTTCCGCGATACATTATTAACTATGTCCTACATGGGTACAGATGCTATCGTAATGCGGCACAGCGCAGAAGGTGCACCTTTATACGCTACGAAAGCCGTAGATCCGATTATCATTAACGCAGGTGATGGCGCTCATGAGCATCCAACACAAGCATTACTAGACATGTATTCTATCTTAGAGAAAAAGGAATCTATTGAAGGATTAAAGGTGGTTATCCTTGGCGATATAATGCATAGTCGCGTGGCACGCTCCAATATTTATGGACTTACAAAAATGGGGGCTGATGTACATTTAGCTGGTCCTCGTACAATGGTATATCCAGAACTTGAAAAATTAGGTGTTACCGTACACCACGATATTCGTGAAGCCGTTGCTGATGCAGATGTGGTAAACGTACTTCGCATTCAATTAGAACGCATTCACTCTGCACTATATCCTACAAACAGAGAATATGCACGTATCTTTGGTATCAATAGCGATGTATTGAAATTAGCTAAAGACGATGTAATGGTCATGCATCCAGGTCCAATGAACCGTGGCCTAGAAATCGCACCAGATGTTGCGTATTCTGATCAATCAGTAATTCAAGAACAAGTGCGTAATGGCGTAGCTATACGTATGGCTGTATTGTACTTAACTATTATCGGAGGTGACGGTAGTGAGCTTGCTTATTAAAAATGGTACGGTAGTAAATCCGGCGAAAAAACAAAACGAAGTAGCAGACATTCTCGTAAAAGATGGTAAAATTGCAGCCATCGGTCAAAATTTAAGTGCAGACGGCGCTGAAGTATATGATGCGACAGGTCTTATCGTAGCACCTGGCCTTATCGATATTCATACACATTTGCGTGAACCAGGCCAAGAAGCGAAAGAAGACTTCCACTCTGGTACACAAGCAGCTGCAGCAGGTGGTTTCACACGCGTTGTAACTATGGCTAATACTAATCCTGTAGTAGATAATGCGATGCTAGTAAGAGGTTTGCAAAGACAAGCAGAGCTTACTGG
>CAKQBP010000021.1 GCA_934216375.1 uncultured Veillonella sp. | reverse complement strand
AGGATAAGTTAGATTACATTATTTCTGATTTATCTGAAAAGAATCCTCTTATTATTGAAATTGAAACCATAGATACAGATAAGTTATCTAATAATTCCCACATTAAGGAGATAGAAGAGAATACAGAAGCAATAAAGATACTTTCACGTTTCAGATACAAAGACCAGTGCATAGTTTGTGATTCAGATGGAATTAATTCTGAAAATTTATTAAGTAAAAAATCCAAAAATAAGGAAGATATTATAAAGACATTAGATGCAAAGACTAAAAAAATTGTTGAAAAGATAATTGCTAATGTAAGTGAAAAAGATCCGTTTAGAATAAAGGATATTATGCTAGGAGCAATTGAAACAGGAAATTTGAGTGATGTTTTGTTACTCAAAAAGTCTATTAAAGAATATAAGAATATATTTGCGAACAAGGCAATTAAGGAATTGGTACAACTTTATAAAGCTTCTGATATAAAAATAAAAAATGAAGAATATCAAAAAATGATAAATCAGAAGCCTGATATTACGGAGGAAGATTTTTTATATATTGAGCAGATTATTAGTAATAATATGAGCAAGAAACTGCAGATTATTAGGGATGATAGAAAAAATATAAAAATTGTTTTAGAAAATAAAGATTTTCTTGGTATTAACAGAGAAGAATTGCCATTAAGTTCAGGAGAGCAAAATTTCCTGTCATTAACATTTGAATTTTTGAAAGCGAAAAACTCTGACAAACCAATTATAATACTAGATGATCCTATTTCTAGTTTTGATTCCATTTATAAAAATAAAATAGCTTATGCAATAGTTAAAATGCTACATAAAAAGAAGAGAATTATTTTAACTCATAATATAGACTTATTAAGGCTTCTAGATGGACAATTTAAAAAATGCTTTAGATTATATTTGTTTAATAATACACAAGGCGAAGAGAATGGATTCATATCATTGAATTCTGATGAACGTGATATGCTTATTAACCTTGATGAGTTGTTAAATACATTTAGAGAAAAAATTTTTGATCATATACGAAATACAGAATTATTTTTACTTTCGTTAATTCCCTTTATGCGTGGATACTCAACTATTATTAATAATAAGACTATCAAAGAGAAACTAACTCAATTGATGCATGGATATAAAACAGATACAGTTGATATAGCAAAGTGTTATATTGACTTATTTAGAAATAAGGATGATATAATTCCAAATAGTTATCTAGTGAGTGTTAATGATATTTTGACGAAAAGCTTTGATGAACAGGAAATTGTTAATAAGGAGAGATATCCTCTATTAAATCGGACATTAATACATTCTTTTACTTACTTATTTTTAAGATTATTAATAGAGAAAAAATTGGTAGAAAAATATAATATAGATACTGAAGGCAGGGGAGGAGCTAAACAACTTGGACAAATAATCTCAAAAGCTTTTCCTGAAAATAGCTCAAATAAAGATGATATAAAAAATAGGGTTTTTCTTACAACGAAGAAAACCCTGCTGAATGAATTTAATCATTTTGAAGGCAATATGAGTATCTTCCAACCAGCAATTGATATTACTGATTATATGCTGGAAAAAGAAAAATCAGATATTTTGACATTTATAAATGATTTATAGAGTGTGATTAAGGATAAGAGTTATAAAAATATAAGTATAAATTGCCGGATCCATCTGTATAAGAAGCATGGCTTTGTTGAATGTGAGCCGTATTATTATAACCCTATGGATGATGTTATCTATATGAGTAAGAGATTGTAGCAAAATATTTTTTGCACTTATAATTTAGGAGCGCTTTAGCATGAATAAACAACAGGCAAAAGGATACCTTTTAGAGGTAGTGTTATCAAAGTTAATTGAAGTAAATGGATATGAAGTAATTACAGATGAGAATATTGGTAATACTGATGAATTTAAAAGTTGTGGCCGTAATGGATTAAAAGTTAAAGGACGTGGTGGTTATCACCAGTTTGATACGCTAGGAACATTTAGAGTCACTCCTCCTTTTATTTATCCATTAAGGTTGTTTGTAGAAGCTAAGTTTTATTCATCAGATAGACCAGTTGGCATTGAGAAAGTCAGAATGGGAGTAGGAATTCTTGATGATATTAATACTAATTATTCAACTGTAAATATGACATTGTCCGAGTTATTTCTTGTTAGGTATAACTATCATTATGCGATATTTTCAACGTCTGGATTTTCTAATGATGCACAACGTTATGCTATTGCACATAAGATACATTTAATAGATTTATCAGGTCGTGAATATAAATATATTACAGACTCTATTGAGAATATTGTTGATATATTAATGTTCGATACTAACGATATAGAAAAGAACTTGTTTAAAACATTCAAAAGAAGCTTTTCCTATTTAATTCACACAGAAGAAATTGATAAATGGAATTATGAACAAGCTCTTGAATGTATTGGTAATAGATTATTAGTAGAATCAATACTATCTTTAAGGGAAAAGATTAAGGGTAAATATATATTCTTAGCTACAATAAATAGTGTGAATATGATTCCCTTATTTGCAGACGCATCTTTTAATGAGTTACTAAAAAGTAATCCACACCCAAACATTTCAATACATTTCAATCGAGAAAATAGTGTTGAATGGGTTATAGTACCAATAGATAATAATGGTAATGAGATTAGAAATCTTAGTGCACGATTTACTCTTCCTGAGTTATTTAGTAAATACATGAAAGATGATTTCAAAAAAGCAATGTATATGAAAGAAAAGATATTTTCTAAAATTGTGTTTATTGCTTATCTAGATAAGACGAATCCTACACTATGTACGTTAACTTTTAATAAATCTACTACGTTATTAAATCCGTGGTGATTTTGAATTACATAAAGGAGCTCTTATGGCGATTACGTATACCGAAGAACGAAATTTTACCCCTCAACAAGCAGCAGATTTATTTCTGTCTGTTCGTTGGGTGGTAGGCAAATATCCAGACCGATTGCACAAGGCGCTCATGAATTCCTCTCGTGTGATGAGTGCGTGGGATGGAGACCGTTTAGTCGGTCTTATTCGTGTCATGGATGATAGCGAGCTGGTATGCTTCATAAACTATGTGCTAGTTCATCCTGATTATCATGGCCGTGGTATTGCAGGTCATTTACTAGAAATGGTGAAAGAGGCTTATAAGTCTTACTTGTACATTAATGTTATGATTGGTGATAGCAAGAATGCACCATTTTACGAGAAGCATGGATTTAAGGTAAAAGAGAATGCCTTGCCGATGCAATATCGCAATGCACCTAAATATACGAAAAAGTAAATAGAGACAAAGGCTACACAAGATCAAGGTGCCGATTTAATGATATAGTTTATAAATTAAATGGGGACATTACTAATCAATGTGTAGCCTTTGTTGTTTAAACATTATATACTTAAATGAGTAAATTAATACATTGTGTGTCTATTGTATAGAGTGGGAGGTATTATAAGTATGTTTTCCTGGTTAAAAAATCTTTTTTCTTCTAATAAAGAATCTCTTGATTCTCATACGAGAGTAGATGCTACAAAGTCTGGCGAGCTAAATTCTGATTTATCGGATGATGAACTGGATCCTTGTACAATTGGGTGGGATGCGATTACTGCAGAATGTGAACGTGTATATCCTGGTCAAACAGATCCTATGCATTTTGGAACATTGATTAGCTGGCGGCTTGGTGGTGATAGCCCTCTTGATGGTATCAGCGTGTATGATGATGGAGATAATTGGCACTTTGTAACATATGGTTTGTCCGAGTTGTATGAAAAGGATAGCGAAGATCCTACAATCAGTGGTTACGGCATGGAGTTTACTTATCGCTTAGATAAAGCAAGTGCCAACGATGATGAGATCAGAAGTGTTTGTGGTGTATTACAACAAATTGCAAAATTTACTTTTACTGCTGGAGAAATTTTTAAACCTTATGAATATCTTTACAGTGGGCAAACAGAGGGCATAGACTCAAATAATAGTTCCAATATTGTTGGCTTTATTACTATTCCTGATGCTAAATTGCAAACTCTTGATACTCCTAATGGCAAATTAGAATTTGTAGAGTTCATCGGTGTGACTAACGAAGAGTTACTTGCTGTAAAAGACAAGAAGATGACAGTACAAGAATTATATGAGTTGTTGGGGACTGATGTAACATCTTATAATAGAAATCCGGTTCTTGAGTACAATGGTGCTGAGTAATAACTATTAGTAATATTATAGGAATAAATTGATAAAGTAGTATCGGAATGTCCCGAAATATATGAGCAAATAGTAGAGAGATAAAGAAAGATATATAAGGTTATGAAGATATTAATACGAAAAGCGACAACCGCTGATTTAGATTTAGTGACACATATAGAAGCAACTTGTTTCCCGCCTGCTGAAGCGGCGCCTCGTGAGGCTTTTAAGGAACGATTAGATCATTATGCAGGTCAGTTTTTAATTGCCTTTGACGGCGATACACCTATTGGTTTTATCGATGGATTTGTAACGGATGATGAAATCTTAATGGATGAGATGTTTAGCGATGCTTCTTTGCATAACCCTAATGGTGCATGGCAAATGATTTTTGGTCTAAATACGATGCCTGAATACCGCAATCGTGGTGTTGGTGGTCAGTTGATAGAGGCTTTTATAGAATTGGCCAGAGAGGAAAAGCGAAAGGGCGTAATTCTAACCTGTAAGGAAGAAAAGATACCTTATTATGCCAAGTTTGGTTTTGTAAATGAAGGGGAATCAACGTCGGATCACGGCGGTGCTAAATGGTACCAAATGCGCCTTGAATTGTAGAGGAAAAGTTATTAATCGATAAAAATAAATTATAGAATTTGACGGACATTTCTACAGATTGTCCTAATGAGAAGCTAAAACTCCGCTTAGTGGTTGAGTTTTAGCTTTTTTTGCTGAAAAGTGTAGATTTTACAAGGATAGCCGTACCCCTATATGTTTATTGACACTGTATATAGTGCATGCTACGATGAGGAAAATCACATATGATTGGGTTAGGTGTCTATTGACTTAATAGAGAATTTGGTACAAGCCAAAGCGGTCACGCCACTGTAACAGCGAGGTACTTTGCATAGAGGGTGAAATGCTCTCGGTCACTGAAGTTTTTGGGAAGGCGCAAAGTAACGTTAAACTGGAGCCAGGAGAACTGCCTAATTAACAATTGCCGATTGACCTGCGAGAGACAGGGATGGGGATTGATATAGATGGATTTATACTAGCTATGCATAGTTGAAAGCTCATACTATATGCTAGCTTATTAGGCGTGGTAGTTAGTCTAACTGAGATGACAGCCCGTTTCCTCTTCGTGGGGAGACGGGCTTTTTATGTGCACTTATAGTGATAGTTTTAGTTTGAGAGAAGAGAGGGATTTCATGGTTAAACAGAAAAGAAAATGTATGGCTTACATAGCCACGGTTTTCCTCCTAATTGTTAGTATGCTCATCGCTGCATGTGGAGGTTCTAGCGAAACGAAAAAAGATACGGCGCAAAATAACAAGCCAATCGAAATCACAGACGTAACAGGTCGTACGGTAACGCTTAAAAAGCCAGCAGAGAGAGTTGTCTTACAATGGAGTGGTGCCGGTGGTCCATTCTTTACGATTTCCGCACTTATGGGCAAGGATACGCCGAAGGTTATTGCCGGCATGGATACATCTTTGCAGGATTATAGAGCGGATATGTGGAAGCACTTTACTGCTGAAATGCCTGAGTTAGCTAAGATTCCAGTAGTGGGTACAGTCGGTGATAAAACATTTAATGCTGAGCAAGTTGTGGCATTAAATCCAGATGTTATTTTTATTCCTGTAGATTTGAAAGATCAGTACGAGTCTGATGCAAAGCCAAAAATGGATGCTGCTGGTATCCAAACTATTTATATAGATTACCATGCTGAAAAACTTGAAAGTCATCAAAAATCCATTGAAGCTATCGGTAAGGCTTTAGGTAAAGAAGAACGTGCTGCGGAGATTAACAAGTTCTATACAGATCGTGTGACAAGAGTTCTTGACCGAGTTAGTAAAATCAATAAACCGAAACCAACAGTGTATATTGAAGTGGGTATCAATGGTCCAGAAGAATTTGGTAACTCCTTTAGTGGTAACTACTCTTGGGGTGCTTTAGCCACTATGGCTGGTGCTGATGTAATCACAAAAGATGCTATTAAAAAGTCATCTCCAATTAATCCTGAATTTGTATTGGAAAAGAATCCAGACATCATTATGATTATGGGTTCTTACTGGCCTAAGAAACCAACTTCTATGCGTTTAGGTTTTGAAGCAACCGAAGATTCGTCTCAAGCGTTGTTGAAAGCTTTCACCACAGAACGTCAAGGTTGGAGCGAATTAAAAGCTGTTGAAAATAAACAAGTTTACTCTGCGCACCACGGTCTTCCACGTGAAGTATTTGATGCAGCAGTCTTTGAATATTTAGCAAAAACCTTCTATCCTGAAGAGTTTGCGGATGTAGATCCAGAAGCTACACTTAAAGAGTTCTATGACAAATTCTTGCCATTCTCTTATAGTGGCATCTGGTTTATGCATATGAATTAAGAGTGTGTTGTGTGAAGAAGGAGTTGATGGAGTAAAACTATATAAATGCTGTCGTACATTGTGTTTATTAGAATTTATTGAGTTTTGAATTTTGAATCGAGGTATTCTATGGTTAAGAAAAAGAAATTTATGGCTTATATTGCCACCGTTTTTCTACTGATTGTGAGTATGCTCTTGACTGCTTGTGGTGGTCCTGGGGATGCGAAAAAGGATGCAGCTCAGACTGGTAAATCTATTGAGATTACAGACGTAACAGGTCAAAAAGTTACGTTGAAAAAACCAGCAGAACGCGTAGTAGTTCAATTGAGTGCCTCTGGCGGTGCGTTCTTGACTATGGCTGCGTTGCAAGGTAAAGATGTGGCTAAGACTATTGTTGGTATTGACCCTTATTTAAGCAAATTGCGTACAGATATGTGGGATCGCTACAAATCTGAAGTGCCAGAGTTGGAAAAAATTCCTCTCATTGGTAACGTAAATGATAAAACATTTGATGTGGAAAAAGTAATTTCCTTAAACCCAGATGTTATTTTCATGCCTTTATATTTCAAAGATCAATATGAAGCTGATTACAAACCTAAAATTGATGCAGCTGGCATCCCTACTATCTATATCGATTATCATGCGGAAAAGCTTGAAAATCACCAAAAATCTATCGAAGCTATCGGTAAAGCATTGGGTAAAGAGGAGCGTGCAGCAGAAATCAACAAGTTCTATACTGACCGTTTAACAAGAGTTATGGACCGCATTAGCAAAATTAATAAACCAAAACCAACTGTTTACATTGAAACAGGTAACGAAGGTCCAGAAGGTTTAGGTTTTGCGTATAGTGGAAACGTAGCATGGGGCGCATTGGCAACTCAAGTAGGTGGTGACCTTATTACTAAGGATGTAGTTCAAAAAGCAGGTCCTGTTAACCCAGAATTTATTTTGGAAAGAAATCCAGATATCATCATGATCATCGGTTCTTACTGGCCTAAGAAACCTACATCCATGCGTTTAGGTTTTGATACAAATGAAGCAAAATCTCAAGAGTTATTGAAAGCTTTCACCACAGAACGTCAAGGCTGGCCTGAATTGAAAGCCGTTCAATCTAAAAACGTATTCTCTACTCACCATGGTTTACCTCGTGAAGTATATGACGTTGCAGTATTCGAATACTTAGCTAAAACATTCTATCCTGAGGAATTCAAGGATGTAGATCCTGAAGGCACACTTAAGGAATTCTATGATAAATTCCTTCCATTCTCTTACGGTGGCGTTTGGTTTATGCATTTGAACTAAAAAGGAGTTTTTCGTAGTGACAGAAACTAACAATCAGTACGATTATAAGAAACAGAGCTATAAAAAGCTCATGTTTATTATCATTGGTCTGATCATTTGTGCGGTAAGTTTTGTTACCGATATTATTGTAGGTCCTGCATCACTTACGTTAAGTGATGTATGGCTCGCATTAATAGACCCAGCAGAGGTTTCCAAAAACGCATATGTTATCATTTGGTCGATTCGTCTTCCGACGGCCATTATGGCGTTGCTCGTAGGTGCTTCTTTGGGCATTGCTGGTGCTGGCATGCAGACTATTCTTGATAATCCGTTATCTAGCCCATATACACTAGGTATATCCGCAGGGGCTGGCTTCGGTGCATCTCTTATGGTTGTTGTAGGCGCTAGTGCATTAGAGTTTTTAGGTGTCTTTATGGTTCCATTTGGCGCCTTTGTATTTGCTAGTTTGACGAGTTTCTTTATCTATTCCATTAATAAGATTAAGAACTTCTCCTCTGAAACGATGATTCTCGCCGGTATCGGCATGATGTTCTTGTTCCAAGCGCTTCAATCCTTGATGCAATATATGGCATCTCCTGAGGCCCTTCAAAACATCGTGTTCTGGACGATGGGGAGTTTAGCTAAGGCAAATTGGGTGAACATCTCTATTGTTCTTATCGTGCTAGCAATCATGCTTCCGCTTATGATGCGTGAATCTTGGCGTTTAACAGCATTAAAATTAGGCGATGAAAAGGCTTCTGGTCTTGGTGTTAATGTTGAAAGCTTACGGGTAAAAGTGTTTGCTTTCATCTCCATCATTACAGCCGTTGCCGTTTCTTTCGTTGGAACCATTGGTTTTATCGGTATTGTAGGACCACATATTGCACGTATGCTTGTGGGTGAGGATCAACGGTATTTCTTACCGTTATCTGCAGTGTGTGGCATGGCGATTTTGTCTCTCGCATCTATTGCGAGTAAGATGCTCGTTCCTGGGGCGATGTTCCCAATCGGTATTGTGACGGCAATCATCGGCGTACCTTTCTTCTTCTCGTTGGTATTAACTAGGAAAAGGAGCTATTTCAAATGATTGAAGTTCATAATCTAACCTTTGGTTATTCCGCTACGGAAGACGGACAAATCTTAAAGGGCGTTGATTTTGCTGCTAAAACAGGTAAATTGACTGCGCTCATCGGTACTAACGGTGCTGGTAAATCTACACTTTTAAAAACAATTATGGGTATTTTGAAAGGCAAGGGCGAGATTTCCGTTAATGGTAAACCTGTATCTCAATATTCTACAAAGGATTTTAGTAGTACAGTGAGCTATTTGTCTCAAGATAATGACTGTAAAGTCAATCTATCTGTTTTTGAAGTCGTTATGCTAGGGCGCATGGGATCCATGTCCTTCCGTGTAAGTGATGAGGATATTGCAGCCACACAAGAGGTATTGGAACGGTTGAACTTACAGCGCTTTGCATCGCGCAGCATCATGGAGCTCAGCGGTGGTCAACGCCAACTTGTGTTCATGGCGCAAGCCCTTGTAAAAGAACCTAAAATCCTAATTCTTGATGAACCGACAAGTGCTTTAGATTTGCATAAGCAATTTGACTTGTTAACATTGCTAAAAAACCTAACTCAAGAAAATGATTTTACAACACTCGTAACATTGCATCATCTTGATCTGGCGGCTATGTTCGCAGATGAAATCATCGTGCTTAAAGAGGGTACAGTATATGCTCAAGGCGCGCCGAAAGACATCTTTACAGAAGCCATGATGGAAGATGTATACCGTGTTAAAACGAAAATTTATATTGATGATAATGGGTTACCTCATGTAATTCCATTAGAAGCTATTATTAATTAATAGAATTTCTGTGATTGCGTTGAACTTATTATAGTGTTGGCACTATTTATTATAGATAGTCATTGACGTGAATCCAGTTATATTAATAGGATGTAAAATAATTAGTTAATAATAAAAGAAGCTAAATCTTTGCAAATCAGCATTGATTTTAGCTTCTTTTTTGTTGGGAAAAGTATTGGTATTGTATTTAAATAATCTCTTTTACCTGTGCTATACCCTTATCAGTCAGTACGTAGTGTCCATTTGTCACATATAGTAGACCTTGTTTCTTTAGCTGTGAAGCAGCTTGATGCGTATAGTCAGGCCTCCAGTTCAAATGCTCGTGAATGGTGCCAATGCCGTTTTCAACGTGCGCGATAGGCGTATCCATATGAGTATAAATATGGCATAGCATCATCGTTTCTCGATAGTGACGACGCAAATGACGTTGACGACGATATGTGGCGATATAGCCTGTCTTCGGTGTTGCGATAACAGCGATAATCAGTGCAATACCGATGGTGGTTGCAATGGAACCCGCGATGGATACGTCCATGGTGAAAGCAACTTCTGTACCGATAACAGCACAGATAATACCGATGATGATACTGCTAGTAAGCATGGCTTTCACAGAGTCCGTCCATAAATAAGCGATGACCGCAGGCCCAATCATGAGGCCAATGACGAGGATAGCGCCTACCGCTTGGAACGAGGCCACAACGGTGAGGGATACCATGGTCATTAGCACATAGTGGATGAGGGCTGGCATAAAGCCGAAGAGCCCTGCTAGTAGCGGATCAAAGGTGGAAAGTTGCAATTCCTTGTAGAATAGCATGACTAATATTAAATTGATGAGTGCCACACCTAGGGAAATCCATAGCGATACAGGTCCTAAATCTGTGCCGTTCACAATCCATCGATCAAAGGGCGCAAAGGCTATTTCGCCGAGTAATGCGGTATCTACATCGAGATGAGCGTTACCGCTGTATAGGCTGACCAGAATGATGGCAATAGAGAATAGAAGCGGGAAGATGATGCCGATAGACGCATCTTCGTTGACAAGTCCCGTATTGTGTATCATTTCCGTAAGCCATACGGTGCCTACGCCAACCAAGGTAGCCCCGACGAGTAGAAATGGAGAGTTTAAATCTTCCGTCATAAAGAAGGCGAGTACGATGCCGAGGAATACGGTGTGCGTAATGGCATCGGACATCATGGACATGCGACGCAACACGAGGAAGACTCCAGGGATGGCACATGCGATAGACACCGCAATGGCAATGAGTAATATTTCTGTATGAACTGTCATGGGGCACCTCCTATGCGAGGTTGTGCGTCCTCAAGTGGGTAAGTGCTTTGCTGTGCCTTAGATTTGTGAGCCATTCCGGTTTCTGACAATAATGCTTGTTTTGATTGTTTATTTTTGCGGAACTGCCAGAGCATACCTCTGTTGGGAGCAAAGATGAGGCTCAATAATACAAGAATCGATAAAATGACGATGATAGCTGGACCTGTTGGTAGTTTTGGTACCGATGTACTCCAGATAGTACCGCCGATGGCGGATATCATGCCAAAAAATCCTGCTAATATACACATGGTACCCAGTTTATTCGTCCACTGTCTTGCCCCTACGGCGGGTGCAATGAGGAGGGAGCTAATCAAGATAGCGCCTACTGATTGAATGCCGATGATGATGGTCATGATCAATAGTGAACGATATAAAATTAGGGTAAAAGTGACGGGAATTTGCAATGTTTTAGCGTATTCCACATCGAAGGAGATGAGCTTTAACTCTTTCCAGAATAATGCGGTTAACACGATGATGATGAGCGCTGCTGCAGATGTGATATACACGTCGCGCGCCAATATGGTGGCTGCCTGTCCAAATATGAATTTTGAAAGTCCCGCTTGACCAGCATCGTTTAAGCTTTGTACATAGGTGAGCAATACCATACCGAGCCCAAAGAAGGCGGAGAGTATAGTGGCTAAAGCACCATCAAATTTGATTTTGCTGTTTTCTACGGTGATGGTAATGAGCCAAGCCGCAGTGATAGAGGATAGGGCAGCACCTGTGATGAGAACTTCGATGTCCTTGATGCCCGTCAGCAAGAAGGCAATGACCACACCGGGTAGTGCTGCATGAGATAGGCCGTCACCGATGAGGCTTTCCTTGCGAAGTACCGCAAAGGTACCAGCGATACCGCTAGCAAGGCCTAATAGCGCCGTGCCGAGCAGTACCATCTGCGTCGTATAGGATTGGAATATGGTCATACAATCCTCCCCTTGCCGTAGGTGCGCTCAATAGCTTCGTCTGTAAACGTATCTGCTACAGGGCCATAGGCGATAGTTTGTTTGTTTACCATCGTTACCCAATCGAAATATTGGGGCACCGTATTTAAATCGTGGTGGACGACGATAACCGTTTTGCCTCGAGCTTTCATTTCTTGTAAAAGAGAAATAATAGCATGCTCCGTTGTTTTATCAACGCCCTTGAAGGGTTCGTCCATGAGATAAATATCCGCCTCTTGGACGAGGGCTCTTGCGAGGAAGACGCGTTGTTGTTG
>CAKQBP010000020.1 GCA_934216375.1 uncultured Veillonella sp. | reverse complement strand
TTTTCATGTGACGTACCTGGGGAAATCAGTTCCACTACGGTATCCTTGCCATCCATATCTCGTTGTACACTCTTTACGGACACTAGAACCCGCTTCATTTTCAACCTCCGTGGTAGTAATTAATCATCATATTATACCATAATCAAGGACTATTTTGCACCCTTAATGAGTCCCAATTTCTTAGTCTTCGTCATCTGTTTAATAGCACATTCTCTGCGTTGTGCTTCTTGTTTTTGATGAAAGCTTTCAGAATATACTAAGGTCACAGGACGACGTCCTCGCGTATACTTTGCACCGCCTGAGATATGTCCATTATGAGCATCTATTCGACGTTTAAGATCTGTAGTCCATCCACAATACAAAGAATCATCTGCACAACGCACCAAGTACACATAGTGCCGTTCTTCAGACTTAGCATCCTTATTTGCCATTTTTCGCATCATCAGTGATTGGTTCCAATGTGATAGAATTGATAATTACAGGTTCAACTGGTTTATCATTGCGGCCAGTCTTAACCTTGCCAATTTTTTCAACTACATCCATACCTTGTACTACAGTACCAAAGATGGTGTGTTTATTATCTAACCAATCCGTAGGACCTAAGGTAATGAAAAATTGAGAGCCTCCTGTATTAGGGCCACGGTTTGCCATGGCAAGAACGCCCATTTTATTGAAATGTAAATCATTGGAGAATTCATCAGGAATTGTATAGCCCGGTCCACCGGCACCTGTGCCATCAGGATCTCCACCTTGAATCATAAAGCCTTCGATAACGCGGTGAAATGTTACACCATTATAGAAGCCTTTTTTCACGAGATAATCAAAATTTTTGACCGTAATCGGTGCTTTAGACCCTAACAAACGAACCTTAAATTGACCATAGTTTGTATCAAAGATAGCATATTCATCAGCAATTGGTGCGTTTGTAAAATTGGGCATAGCTACAGTTTCTGCTTTCACGGTATTACCTTGTGGTTGTTCACCACTGTTTGTACCGCATGCAGTTGTACCAAGCACTGTAATCCCCAACATTGCGCATAAAGCCAAGCGTTTCCAGTTCATATGTCCCCCAAAATACTAATATTATATTTAACTAAATGTAGATTTAAAATTTACATAGAAAAACCGCTCAACCCATGAGCGGCTCTTTTTTAGTATATCATATTATGGCGCTATTGAGATTAAAAATATAAAAAAATAATATAACAACAAAAAACAGAGCTTCAAAGGAGCTCTGTTTTTGTAGGCCTCAACTAATCACTTAGTTAATTTGATTATTTAGAGTCAAATTGGTCTGGAGTTGTATTATTATAAGACTCAATATAATTATTGAAATTCTCAATCATTTCGTTAAGATTATTTTCATTTGCATCAGTAAGTACTTGACGTACAGAACCAACTACAGAGTTATAAGAGTTAACAAGCACTTCTCCACGATCATTATTTATGCTCTTAAGCAATGTTTGAATTTCATTAAGTTCTTTTTCTACAGCTTGTTTGTCTGCATTTTTAGGAGCTTTTTCTACATTTTCTACAAGAGTAGTCAAGCGAAGCGTAGATTCCATTGCTGCTGCATAGCCTTTTTTACCGTCTTTTTTCAATTTTTCGATTTGTTTCTTAGTTTGTTCAGTGTTAGCTTTGTTAAGAGCATCATTGAACTTCGCATAAGCTGCATCAAATTTTTCTACTTGTGCTACGTATTTAGCTGCTAGTTCTTTACCTTTAGCACCACCATCGTTCATGTAGGCTTTAGAGTCATCATAAGCTTTCAAATCTTTGAATGTTGGTACTAATTCATTAAGAATATTTAATACATTATCGCGTTCTGTGTCAACTTCTTTAAATGTAGAACCTTCTTTTTTAGATTTTTCCAAAGCATCTTTTAAAGTATCATAGTGAGGTTGACGACCAATAGCACCTTCTTGGAAACCACCCTTTAATTTAGCCAAACTATCTGCATAGTTTTGACCCCAAGTTGCATTGTCACCATTGAAGCGATTTGTTGCATCAATAAGTGTATTAAGCTTAGCAGCTGCTTTCTCATCGCTACCGCCATCAACTACGGAGGATACTACGGAGCCAATGCCACCCGCTTTATCACTGCCGCAACCAGAAACAAATAAACCTGCTGTCAATGCCGCTACACAAAGTAAAGTTGAAAATAATCTGCGTTTATTGTTCATATCTTCTCTTCTCCTTTTAACACATGAATATTGAACTAAGCGCATTATACTAACTATACTACACCAATTCTGTAGCCACAGCTACAAAAATAAATCTTCATATAAGCTTCACCTAACTTAGAGGAATTATCAATAATTAATCGATCCATTTAAAATGCTTACACGCATTATAAATGCCATCTTTATCACAGTCTGTAGTAATATAATCAGCCTTTGCCTTTAATTCAGGGCGCGCATTACCCATAGCAATATTTAGCCACTCAGGCCTAAACATAGACAGATCATTATACCCATCACCAAATACAACAGCTTGATTCGGCTTCATTCCAAAGTGTTCAAGCATATTACGAATACCCAACGCCTTTTCCATAGGCTCATATAGGACACAGCCATCACCATAACGAATGAGCTTATGTGTCATATGCTCGATATCTTTCTCCTCTTCCTCTCCTTCCTTGAAAAACACATAAATCTTATAAAATTCTTCAACACTATGAAAGTCAAAATTAGGGTCTACAGTTGTTTTAAATACATCCCAATTTGGATGCCACTCTAAAATTTCCTTATACGGCGTAATACGACCGAGTTTATTACGATCCGTTACGGCCCAAGGAATATTATGTGATTCTAAATACTCTAAATATTTAATACATGCATCACGATCCATACCTATCATGGATACCAATTCATTATTAACAGTGATACTGTGACCACCATCTGCTACGAAATCAGTAAGGCCTGCTTGCTCTGCGAAACGCTTAGCATCCACTTGAATACGACCAGTTGCTAAGGCTACACGATGACCACGACGCTTTAACTCATCTAAACTGTATTGAGCACTTTCAGGGATTTTACCTTCAGGCCATACAGCTAAGGTATTATCGATATCGAAAAAGAAAAACTTCTGCTCCACAGGCCCTCCTAATCACGTCCACTCATCAACTTAAACCGCTCTTTTTGTTTTACATCTGGATATTTTTCATCGTCCACATCACTCAAAAACATATCTAGTGGTCGTACATATAAGTCACGTTGATCATATAATTTTTGATATACCACGAACTGTTCACTCGTTTCCGAATGAGTTGCAACATCTAACACGTAATAGTACATGCCTTTAAAATGACGATATAAGCCACCCTTTACAATTTCTTGCATTTATAACCTCATCACATAACATACACAAATAGTTACAAACCATATTAATCAAGAGATTCCATATATTGAATAGCTTTAGTCAACATATCTGCTGTAATTTTATATGGAGATACATCAATATCATGAACAGATGTAGCCTTTTCAACAATTTGAGGAATATGCGATGCAGTAAGATCTAATTGTGAAAGTTTAGTAGGCCAACCTAATTCGCGATATACTGGCAACCACCGTTGTAACTCATCCATTTGTTGGTCAACGGTTAACAAAATAAGTAAGCCATAAGCTACTATTTCACCATGCAAATGATTTTCTTCTGTTTCTTTATTAGTAACACAGCCATAACATACAGCATGAGCCATGTTGCTATTATATGCCATAGGAACACAACCTGATACAACACCGGTAGTAAAGATAACAGTCATAGCAATGGTATCAAAGGCATCACTACGTTTATTAGCTTGACTATCTTTATAGGCTTGTATACCATGTGCTAAAATTGGTTCACTACACATAGAAGCTAGAGTAAGGCCTAACTGAGTATTATAGTCTTGCTCGCGATTGCGAGCAGAAAGATGAGTTTCATAGTGTTTTGCAATAGTATCTCCCATTCCTGCCCACAAGTAACGGCTTGGTGCTTCTACGAGAATATCAGCATCAATAAAGCAGTGCACAGGAGGATGATTTACAAAAGCTACGTCATCAAAAGTATGATCTGCCGTGTATACAGCTGCCACTTCTGACGTTGCCGCACAAGTAGATGCAATGGTTGGAATTGTAAAGAATGGTTTATCATCTAACTCTATAGCTACTACTTTTACTGTATCCATGGCCTTACCACCACCAACAGCAAACAAAAAGTCCGCATCTTTTACAGATGCCATTTGTGCAATTTCCTTGCCTCGAGCAAAAGTACATTCTCCACCAAAGTGGATAATATCTAGCACCTTAATCCCCGCTTTATCAAGCACTGGACGAATGTGTGGCAAAGCTTTAGAAAGAGCTGTTTCGCCACCGATGATAGCTACAGACTTGCCATATAATTTTGTAAACTTTGGAATAGCGTCAAATACATCATGACCTCCAAAACTATAACTAGGTAAACAATGAGTACTACGCATAAAATTTCCTTCCTTCTTTTATCATTTATATCCTTATTTATCCTTATTATAGAAACTTCTACACACAAAATCAATTTTATATGACAACAATCAAAACATAAAAAGGCTCTATACTCTCACAAAATGAAAGCATAGAGCCTTTATCTTTATTACTTATTATCGGAAGCAAGACCTTTATGGATAAGGCCTACAACGAAGCCTAATACCGCAAAGCTCACCCAGCCCATACCAGCACTTTGGAATGGAATATATTGAGCAAAGAGCTGTTCCAAAGCTGTAGGTGCAATACCTGCAGTTTCAAGACCAGTCATGAGGGCAGAGATCATTGTGAAAGCCATAGTCCATGCATATACGCAACGACGACCACCAAACACATTATGAAGAAGTGCCAACAAAATGATTACGATAGTCAACGGATACAAGAGCATCAACACAGGGATTGCTGCACTGATGATTGTTTTCAAGCCAAACATACTGAGGACAAACGCCGCTAGAGAGAAAATTACTACATATAATTTGTAGCTAATCTTTGGTGTCAGCTTGTGGAAATACGTACCGCAAGAAGTGATAAGGCCAATACTTGTAGACAAGCAAGCTAGCAGAACGATGATAGCCAAGATGATTTGACCGAACTCACCAAACAAATAGTTAGCACTTACGGACAATACAGGAGCCCCTGTCTCGAACAAACCAAAGCGTTCAACACTTGTAGCACCGATATTAGCGATAAATACATACACGATACCAAGAAGGCCTACCGCAATTGCACCTACCTCCATTACTGTTTTTGTAATCACAGCACGAGATGTAGCACCACTGAGGCGTACAAAATCGATTACAAGAATAGCAAATACTACGGAAGCTAAGGCATCCATTGTATTGTAGCCATCTAAGAAGCCTTGTAACACAGCCGTTGGTGCATCACCATATGCCGGTTGTGGTACCGCATAACCACCAAGTGGAGTAATAAAGGATTTAACAATTAACAACAGAATTACAAGGAGTAAAGCTGGTGTCAAAATATTACCGATACGGTTAACAAGTTTTTGCGGACTAATAGATAACCACAAGGAAATACCAAAGAATAATGCCAAGAAAATTGGTTCCATATTCATACTTAAACCTTCGGTAAAAGGTTTAATTGCGATTTCATAAGCTACAGTACCAGTACGTGGCGTCGCAAACATTGGACCAATACTCAAGTATAAAGAGATTGTGTACAACAAGCCATAAATCGGATGAACACGACTTGCAAGTTCTTCAACATCTTTACAGGAAGAGTAACCCATAGCTGCAACCCCTAAGAGTGGAAGGCCTACACCAGTTAATACGAAGCCGAGCAAAGCCCAACCTACATTATCACCAGCTTGTTGACCTAAGGCTGCTGGGAAGATCAAGTTCCCTGCCCCAAAGAATAGGGCAAATAACATCATGCCTATAGCCAGATAAGCACGGGTCGACAGATTATCGTTACCATTCATAAATGTAACCCCCTTTAGGTTATATAAAAATAATATTACTATTATAATCTAAAGGGGCTAGGGTATACAAGAAAAATATCCTCACTATTCTATATCCGTATAGAGTTATTCCCATAAGTAACAGACTTTAACTTTTACTTATAGAAATAAGTAGATAAATTCCTATTTTACAGTAATCATTACAGACTATTAATTGGTCATTCACTACAAAAGATTTCTTATATGAACTTGTACATCATAAAAGGTGCTCCCCCATCCCTGATCGGTAGGACGAGCTGCGGTAAGCGCATTGATTGCCACGTGAGGATCACTTGATTGAGATTGCCACCATACACCGAGTGTTACCAATGTACCTCGCTGTACTTCATCGTCGTAGTATGCTTTAATTTTTACACTGCCACGATCGTTATAAATTTCTACTTCAGCCCCATCGTTTATGTTATACATTTTTGCATCTTCTGGATGGATGCGAAGTTTCATCAACTCAGGATCATTAAAGTCTAATTCGCAGAAGCTAGAGTCCAAAATTCGAATATCATTACCATTTATAAGCCAAAACGGTGCATTGTCACCATATGGAGGCATATACCGAATTAATGGTTCTACATCCTGCGGATTATATAATTCAATTTTTCCAGACGGTGTTTTGAAATCCATCTTATAACTTTCAGGTACCGTCATCTCCACAGGCTCACCGTTTAAAATCAACTCTTGGTCACTCTTGGATATACGACTCGAAGTGTGCACAATTTGTTCAATAAGTTCTCTTTCACTAAGGTTAAAGAATGCATCCTCCAACCCCATACGTTTTGCTAACTCGGCGATAACTTGCCAATTGGAACGAGACTCCCCAACTGGATCAATCAATTTGTAACCCGTACCAATTGTGTAATGACCATAAGAATTATAAATATCATCATGCTCTACAGATGTTGTGGCCGGCAAAATAATATCCGCATATTTACAGGTATCCGTAAAAAAACGCTCATGCACAATTGTGAATAAGTCATTACGCATCAAACCTTTACGAACCACATTTTGATTAGGTGCTGTAATAGCAGGATTTGAGGAAAACACATATAAGCTATGAACGCCAACTTCTTCGGGATTTGTAAGCATCTCCCCAAGTTTAATCATAGGCATCAATCGTTTAGCTGGCGCATGAACATGAGCCTGTTGCATCACATCTTTGCCAATAAATTTACTACCACTAGCACTCGACAACAATCCACCCCCAGGATATTGCCATGCTCCAACCACAGCAGGCAAGGCATTAATAGCACGGCATGTCATAGCACCATTACCATATCGAGACAAACCACTGCCGAGACGGATAAACGGCGCTTTTGATGTAGCGTATGCATGAGCGAACTCAGTCATACGATTCACGGAAACACCACAAATATCAGATGCTTTCTCCGGCGTAAAATTAAGCAACACCTCTTTTACCAGCTCATCGTAGCCTTGGACATGTTCCTTAATAAAATCTGTATCCGCCAAACCGTCACGATGAATGATATGGAGCATACCTAATGCTAGCGCTCCATCACTACCTGGTTTAACGTAAATATGCTCATGAGCTTGGCTAAAAGTATAGGTTTTATGAGTATCGATAATCCAAACGCGGGCACCATTCTTTTTTGCTATGTTCACATCGTGTAAAATATGAACATCTGTAGCTGTCGCATTTATCCCCCACAAGACGATACAGTCGCTATGTTGCGCCTCTTGTGGTTTAATACCTAATGTTTCACCATAAACGGACCGGAACCCCGCTTGTTTAGCAGGAGAGCAAATACCTCGATCTTGGTCTGTAGCACCAATACAACGGAAAAAATAATCTGCTGCAGGACTCTGAATGACCCCCATTGTTCCTGCATAAGAGTAACGCAAAATACTTTCACTGCCATAAGTATCAATAGTTTCTTTGAAATTATTGACAATTGCATCAAGGGCTTCATCCCAACTAATACGAGTGTACTGATCTTCACCAATTCCTTTTTTACCAACACGCTTCATAGGAGACTTCAAGCGCAATGGAGAATGGATTACTTTTTCATAATGTGCCATCTTAGGGCATAGTGTACCTCTTGTGAAAGCATGTGCTCTATCCCCTCGAACAGATATTACTTTATTATTATCGACTGATACAATGAGTCCGCATGCATCAGGACAATCGTAAGGGCATACAGATTTATATTCTTTCATGATAAGCACCTCGCTTATAAATTGTATAAACTATAGGATGTATATTTATATTATAATATAGTATCGCTTGTATAGGTATAACCTTTTACACATCTTCTGATTCTAAGAGGTTTTAGAACTAATTATTTTTTGTATATCAATGCATTCGATTATCACATTACATTTATGACCTCATCACTTATTTTTATATGAGTAACTGAACATTTCAAGTTTTATCGATATCTATCTATTATCATTCTTTCCGACCCCCTAAACAGATATACTAATAAGTTCTATAAAAATACCAAAATTCTTCAAAAAAATCATGCAATCATTACTAAAAGTCATAACCATATAGTTTTAGGTATAATCAGACATTTTAATAGTGTCGTATAGATTATGTGACAAAAATCACCGGTACGTATGCATATTTAGTAATGTCGTTCAGACTGTAAGACTATTCAATCTCACTTGTTTCTGTGCTATACTGACAGTGTCATTTGAGAGGATATAGAACTCACAAGAAATCATTTTGAATTCATGGTTATCTAATGTGAAGTAGCTATATCAGGTACATATTTTCTGAAAAGAGGTTTTAACGATGGCAGACGCAAAAAACACTGTGTTATTCCCTTATGAAACACTAAAAAAATTGAGCATGGACGCTTTCCAAAAATTTGGTTTCTCCGAAAAAGAAGCTGACATCATCCAAGACGTACTTTTGACTTCTGACTTGTTCGGTATTCAAAGCCATGGTATGCAACGTATGGTTCGTTACCATAAAGGTATCACTAATGGCTTGATCAAAATCGACGCAAAACCTGAAATCGTAAAAGAAACTCCAATCTCCGCAGTTATCGACGGTCATGACGGCATGGGTCAATTCTTGGGCCACAAAGCTATGGAAATGGCTATCGAAAAAGCTAAAAAATCCGGTGTTGGTATCGTATCTGTACGTAACTCCAACCACTACGGTATCGCTGGTTACTATGCTAAAATGGCATCCGACCAAGGCTTAATCGGTTTCTCTTGTACAAACTCCGAAGCAATCATGGTTCCTGTATATGCTCGTAAAGCTATGCTTGGTTCTAACCCTATCGCTTGGACTGTACCAGCTGATCCAGTTGACTTCTTCTTCGATTGCTCCACTACAGTAGTAACTCGTGGTAAACTTGAAATGTACAACAAAATGGGCAAAGCTACTCCAGATGGCTGGGCTGTTAATAAAGACGGTGTTCCTTCCACTGATGCAGCTGAAGTATTGGGCAACATCTCCCGTCATGAAGGCGGCGGTATCCTTCCTTTAGGTGGTGCTACAGAAGTTCTTGGCGGCCACAAAGGTTATGGTAACGGCATGATTGCTGAATTATTCTCCTCCATCTTGTCCCAAGGCGGTACTTCCAACAAATGTATGGTTGGCGGTAAATCCAATATCTGCCACGGCTTCATGGCTATCAACCCTGAATTCTTCGGTGACCCTGCGGAAATCAAAAAACACTTCTCCCAATTCTTACAAGAATTACGTGAAGCTCCTAAAGCACAAGGTCAAGACCGTATCTACACTCATGGTGAAAAAGAACATGAATCTGTTGCTAAAGTTAAAGCTGAAGGCATCCCTGTACTTAACGGTACAATGCTTGAAGTTCAAGACCTTTGCAATGAATTAGGTTTAGACTTCAAATCCTACTTCGGCGATTATGTACCAGAAGCTCCTGCTACAATGTTCAAAGGTAACTACTAATACCTAAATTTAGTAATGGCCCTAACAAGGACTTGTAGTTAGTACAGAAGGGGACATAAACACTGTTTATGTCCCCTCTCTTATGTTTTTAACCTCATAGCCTATGAGGTTAAAAAATTTTATGTACTATATCAATTTTTATGATAAGTATATCTGTTATTTTATTGTAATCTTTTATTTTAACTGAACTTTTACAACTTAATACAATAGCGATTTACTCATCAATTTAATTGATTAAGCTACATCGTCCTGTTGAGCATATATTTTTATTTTTCTTGAAAGGATGATTTTAGAAATGAGTGCTATCACCGTTCTATTAGCGCTATCTCCAATCATTTGGTTGATTGTAGCGTTATCCATCTTGAAATTACCTGCATGGCAAGCAACAAGTGTTGCTGCAATCGGTTCTTTCATCATCGCTATTACAGCATTCCAATCTGACCCATTCATTATGGTCACTGGTGCCCTTGAAGGTGCCGCTTTGGCGATTTGGCCAATCCTATTAGTTATTACAGCTGCTATCTTCGTTTATAACTTGGTAGTATATACGAAAGCAATGGAAACTATTAAAACCATGCTTTCTTCTGTAACATCTGATACTCGTGTACTTGCATTACTACTTGCATGGGGCTTTGGTGCCTTCATGGAAGGTATGGCTGGCTTCGGTACTGCCGTTGCAATTCCTGCAGCTATGATGGTTGCCGTAGGTTTTGACCCACTTAAATCTATCATCGCATGTCTCGTTGCAAACTCCGTACCAACAACATTTGGTTCTATCGGGATTCCAACAACTACATTGGCATCCTTAACAAACCTTGATCCAAGCCATTTAGGTACATTCATTTCCGTACAATTGTTCTTGCTTAACCTTATCGCTCCATTCTTTGTTGTTATGATTATTGGTGGCGGTATTAAAGCGTTAAAAGGCGTATTCCTTGTAACATTGCTTTCTGGTTTAGCATTAGCAGTTCCTGAAACTGTAATCAACGCTGTAATGGGTCCAGAATTATCCGTAATTTCTGCATCCATCGTTATCATGGCAGTTATCATTGGTTGTGCAAAAATCATGCCTCCTAATGATCCTAAATACGCAGTTAAACAAACTGGCGAAGTCCCTAAAGTTTCTGGTGGCGAAGGCCTTGTAGCTGCAATGCCATTCATCTTAATCTTCGTATTATTGTTATTAACTTCTAAATTGTTCCCTGCAATTAATGGTCCTCTTGCGTCCATTAAAACATCTGTACCTATTTACCAAGGTCCTGGTGCAAAACCTTATACATTTGTATGGATTGCAACTCCTGGTATCATGATTTTCATCGCTGGTATTGTTGGTGGTTTTATCCAAAAAGCAAAAGCTGGCGAAATTTTCGGTACATTGGGTAACACAGTTAAAAACTTGAAGTTTACATACCTTACAATCATTACAGTTGTTATGACAGCTAAATTGATGACATACTCCGGTATGACTGCAGACATTGCAAAAGCAATGGTTGCTGGTACAGGTTCCTTGTACCCATTATTCGCTCCTATCGTAGGTGCGTTGGGTGCCTTCTTAACTGGTTCCGGTACAAACTCCAACGTATTGTTTGGTCCACTTCAAATTGCAGCAGCTCAAGGCTTAGACCCTACAAGCTGGGAAGATCTTGGCTTCTGGTTAGCAGCTGTTAACTCCGGTGCAGCTGGTATCGGTAAAATGTTATCTCCACAATCCATCGCGATTTCCATTGGTGCCGTTGGTCCTGCTTTAAAAGCATACCTAGAAAACCACAAAGAAATCAGTGCTGAAGAAGCTCATAAACTAGAACATGAAATTGAAGCAAGCGTTATCATGAACAGCGCATTCAAATACTTCTTGATCTTCATCGTTATGCATGGTTGTATCTCCTTCTTCGGTCAACATTTCATCCATGAAATTCACCACTTCTTCTTCTAAGAACTGGTAACAATACAAAAAAGAACAGCTTTTCACGAGCTGTTCTTTTTTTGTTGCCACATATGAGAATACTACATATAACATGGTTTAATGATATTGCTTCTACAGATGAAACCGTAGCTGTCCCGATTACTACTATTGCAGCTAACACAAAACCTTTTAGTTAATATTTCATATAATTCTCCCATCGCCAATAAACACATTGATATTTTTAGATATAATTAATATACTAATTGTAATCTATAAATAGAGATATAGCAAAGTCAATATTTCATATAGATATTTTTTCTCAATCATGGTAAAATACATCGTATCAAATAGAAAAAATTAAATGCAGTCTGCGAAGTGCGATTCGCAGACTTTTATTTTTCTCACTTTAGTATAGGAGGGTTTTATGACTCAAGAAAGCTCTGCTAAGGTCTCTTTCATCTTAGTAGTATTCCTCGGTCTG
>CAKQBP010000019.1 GCA_934216375.1 uncultured Veillonella sp. | reverse complement strand
GATTACAACGTGTGTATGGCATGAGCTTTAAAGCTACTAAAGATATGGATATAGGGCTAAAATATACGGCTATTAGTCGTGGTGAGGTGGATGCAATGCCGATATTCACGACTGATGGTCAATTAAGTATTGCACCGATTACGGTGTTACAAGATGATAAACATTTATATCCATCCTATATGGCTGGTAATGTCGTACGTAGCGAAGTGTTGATTGCTCATCCTGAACTGCGGCCTGTATTAGAAAGTTTAAATCATACGATTACAGATCAAGAGATGGCGAAGATGAATTACGCCGTTGAAACGGAACATCAACTGCCAGCTGATGTAGCACATAAATTCCTGGTAGAACGAAATTTGATATAAGGTGAATATAGTTAGAACTAAAGTAAATAAAATTTGATATATATTGAATATGATTTTGTATTGACATTTAATCTCCTTTGATGTAATATAAACATATGAACAGATATTCATATAAATAAAAATATCTGATGAATAATGTTTAGGAACATATATAACAAGATATGAAACAAGATATGTCTAATAAGTATTAGAAATAGACAATAAATTAACTTATAATACAGGATAGAAACTTTCACTATTATCAAAGGAGATATCATGGAAGAAACATTATTGTTGAAGGATTTGAACTGTCCGAACTGCGCAGCAAAAATTGAAGATCGTATCCGTAAAATGGATGTTGTAGAGACTGCCAATTTTACACTTGCTACACATCAATTAAAATTAACCGGCTCTTGGGAAGACCGCGAAGCTCTTAAACGTGACATTCAAGACATTTGTGATGCCATCGAAGAGGGCGTTACAGTAGCTGATTATGAACGTAAATCTAAAGCGACTATGGATGACCATGGTCATGATCACGACCACGGTAGTGATGCTGTAACAATTGCAGTCATCGTAGCAGGCTTGTTATTCATGCTTTATGAAGTTTTGTCATCCTTTGTCCCATCCATCAGCTTGCCAGAGAGTATTGAGACTCCAATTTACTATGTTGCGTATATTCTTCTTGCGTTCCCAGTATTGCGCATCGCAGGTCGTAATATCCTAAAAGGTGAAGTATTTGATGAAAACTTCTTGATGTCTATCGCTACATTGGGCGCCATTGCTATCGATGCATTACCTGAGGCCGTAGGTGTTATCTTGTTCTACCGTATTGGTGAGTTCTTCGAAGAAAAAGCAACTGATCGTAGTCGTACAGAAATCATGAACGCTGTCGATATGCGTCCTCAAGAGGTGCGGGTTGTAGATACAGACTGCGGTGGTGAAATCGTAGTTATGGCTCCTGAAAAGGTTGAAGTAGGCTGGACTATCGAAGTTCGTCCTGGCGATTTAATTCCTCTAGATGGCACAGTGCTTGAAGGTGAAACACGCGTTAATACAGCACCTGTAACAGGTGAACCTGTACCTGTTCGCGCCGTACCTGGCACTCAACTTATGTCTGGTTGTATCAACGAATCTGGTCGCATTACAATGCGTGTAGATAAGGTTCTTGAAGAATCCATGGTTACTAAAATTCTTGATGCCGTGGAAAATGCAGCATCCTCTAAACCTAAAATCGACCGTTTCATTACGCGTTTTGCTCGCGTATACACACCAATCGTTGTAGCTTTTGCATTGGCTGTAGCTATCATCCCATCCCTTATTACTGGTGAATGGCATAAATGGATCTACACAGCCTTAACATTCCTCGTTATTTCTTGCCCATGTGCATTGGTGCTTAGCGTGCCACTTGCATTCTTCTCCGGTATCGGCAATGCGTCTAAACACGGTATCTTATTAAAAGGTGGTCGAGTTATCGAGGCGTTGGCTAATGTGAAAGCAGTAGCTCTTGATAAAACTGGTACTATCACATCTGGTGAGTTCAAAGTTCACAGCGTAGAAACTGTAGGCTCTCATGTAAGTTCCAGTCAATTGTTATCCATGGCGGCAGCTATCGAAGCCGTTTCTACACATCCAATCGCAACAAGCATCGTGTCTGAAGCAAAAGATCAAGGCCTTACAGTGGAACCTTCTGATTTCGTTCAAGAGTTAGCTGGTGAAGGTATGGTAGGTATGGCAGATGGTCAACAAGTACTTATTGGTAACCGTCGTCTTATGGAACGCTATAATGTGCAAGGCTATCCAACAGAAGCTGCTGAATATGGCACAGAAGTTCTTGTCGCAGAAGGTAATACATACTTAGGTCGTATCATCATCGCCGATGAAGCTCGCCCAGACTCTGCTGAAGCGATTGCTAATCTTAATGGTCAAGATATTAAAACTGTTATGCTTACAGGTGATGCTGAAGCAAGTGCAAATTACATCGCTAAAGAAACTGGCGTAAGTGCCGTTCGTGCTCAATTGTTGCCACAAGATAAATTATCCGTTGTACAAGATATTCGCTCCGAATATGGTTCAACTATGTTCGTAGGGGATGGCATCAACGATGCACCAGTACTTGCTGGTGCTGATGTAGGTGGTGCGATGGGTAGCGGTGCCGATGCGGCTATTGAAGCGGCAGATGTTGTATTCATGCGTTCGTCCTTGACTGCCATCGCTCACGTACTCGACTTGTCCAAAGCGACTTTGCGCGTAGCATGGCAAAACGTAGTATTCGCTATTGCCGTTAAAATTCTTATCATGGCATTAGGCCTTATGGGCTATGCATCCATGTGGTGGGCGGTATTCGGTGATACTGGCGTATCCATCCTTTGTATCTTGAACTCTATTCGTATCTTGCGCCGTTAATTTGGCGACAGTAATCGCATAGATTTATATAGGAATATATAAGCTATAGGATACAAAGCATATAAAGCATATAATATAAGATATCTGATCTAAAAGGTTAGAGTCAAAATAAATAACCTCTATATTAGCGACAAGCCAGTATAGAGGTTATTTTTATAAGCTTTAACCTAATGATATGTTTTAAATTATTTGTTTGCATACTTACTCACTGTAAGTTTTAGTGGTCTAATCTTTTGGTGGATTTTTTAGTTTAGCAGCCTTATTAATCTATCTATTCGCTAGATTTGATATAAGGATAGTTTTAAGATGCTTTTAACATATACAATTGTGCATTCTTAATAGACATAAAGCGATTTATGTATGTACTACATAAACAAAACTTTCACAATTGAATTGAATAATAGCTATAAAATAGTATATAATTTATTAGATGATTACTATATGTTCGTTGGAAGGAGGGATAGCATGATCACGGTGTACAAACACATAGAAGAAGAGTTGGTTTCAGACTGCACTGTATCAGATGCCACAAAAGGTTCTTGGGTAAATTTGGTGAACCCAGACCCCGATGAGTTGTCCCTTATCAACATTTTGACGGAAATTCCAACGGACGTTTTAAAGACCGCCCTCGATATGGAAGAACGTTCTCACGTGGAGTTAGAGGACAACTATATTTTCGTGGTTATCAACATTCCTGCGATTCGTGGTAATGATATG
The DNA here is from genome assembly GCA_934216375.1 of uncultured Veillonella sp. Taxonomy (GTDB): domain Bacteria; phylum Bacillota; class Negativicutes; order Veillonellales; family Veillonellaceae; genus Veillonella. Next base: position 8,853 of record CAKQBP010000019.1, on the reverse strand, counting down.
TACGATACGGTGCCACTTGGTATCTTTTTGACACCTGACTTCTTTATTACCGTATGTCTTGAAGAATCCGAGGTGTTGTATCCGTTCATTTCAAATCAACTGTCTACGTTCTATACGTATAAAAAGACGCGGTTTTTGTTCCAAATCTTGTATCGTACAGCAACATTGTTCTTGCGCTACTTGCAACAAATCAATCGCCGTACAGATGACATTGAAATCCAATTACGTCATACTACAAAGAACAAAGACTTCTTCCAATTGTTGGAATTACAGAAATCCATGACGTACTTTACCTCTGCATTGCGCACGAATGGTACCGTTATGGAACGTCTATTGCGCTTGCGTGGACACAGCACGTATAGACATTTGCTCAAGATGTATGAAGAGGATGAGGACTTACTAGAGGACGTTATCATCGAGAATAAACAGGCCATCGAGATGGTTGAAATGTATTCCAATATCTTGATGAACATGATGAACGCCTTCACATCTATCATCTCTAATAACCTCAATATGGTTATGAAAATGTTGGCAACCCTTACCATTACAATGGCCGTGCCAACCATCATATTCAGCTTGTGGGGGACAAACGTGCACTTGCCGTTCCAAGATGATCCAGACGGCTTTGTGAAAGTTGTCGTTATTTCGGTTATTTGCTCTGCCATTGCCATCTTTGGTATGTGGAAAAAAGACTTGTTCTAAGATGCTGGAGCAATAGTTGAAAGTTTGATTCAACACTAACTATACATGAAAAAAGCTGGCTATGAGCCAGCTTTCTTGCTTGATTAACTATTACGTTATTGCTTATTATTAGACCAATCTGATATAATAGTACCGTTATGGAGAGGTGTCCGAGTGGTTTAAGGAGCTGGTCTTGAAAACCAGTGACTCCGCAAGGGGCCGTGGGTTCGAATCCCACCCTCTCCGCCACCAATACATACAATTATCACAGATTACAACAAATCGTAACAAACTATAACAAACATAGTAAGAATAAAGGTTTATAATGGTATTATAGAATTGAAATTATAACGAATTATAACGCAATTTTGCCACCAAAAGAATAAAATAATTTGCCCCCATTGCATGTAGTATGTAATGGGGGCATTTTATTTATATTCTATAAACTAACACTAAAATGTACTGTCAAAATCTAACTTATCTTGAACAAAGTTACCAAATGTCTTTAATGGCAATTGTATGGAGGAAGAGATTATTTTTTTTCTAACTTTTTCTGTTCTTTTTCTAATTGTTTAATACTTTTTGGTGGAGTAGGTAGGTCTTCAGGCATAGTACCACCTAATTCTTTAATTGTTTGACGCACTTTTGCACCGACTTCTCGATGCGCTATGTTTGCATTTTCTTTACCTTGAATATTATCGCGACGTAATTTGCCTTCTGTTTGTGTCAATCTAAACAAATTGGCCGCTAATTCCTCACTTCCCATATGATCTAATATTTTTTGTGAAGGTTTCAGCCCTTTTCGCTTATGGATTTCCTTGTTACCTAAGCCACCATATAAACCTTGATAGCCTGAGTTATGGAATTTAGCAAAGTCCTGAGGTGTTTCAACTCCTGCATTATTGGCTGCTTCTGATAATGCTGTATTATGTTCCTTTATATCTTGCCTGATTAGTAATCGACGTTCATCCTCGGACAAGGATATAAATTGTTCTTGCATTTCACGTTCATGAGTTTTAACTGCAAAATAGGTTTGGGCCTGTGCGATAACCGATTTTTTTGAATCGCCATTCATCGCTATCAGGTAACAAGCATATCTAGATAATACAATATCTTGTATCTCTCTATTAGCAACCCCAACATGTACCATTTTCCCGACGTCGGCAAAATGGTCGGAAATAGATAATTCGCTATTTTGACAAGCTATTTTGGCTTTTTCAATAACATTTAAGAAGTTATCCCATTTTGTATATTCTAAAATAGCTTGTAAATCTCGTGCATACCAAAATTCATTTCCATTAGCATCAATTTGTTTGATAGAGTCGAAAGAGTTTTCAGTACTATTGCCTATGGGCTGAATATCATTAAAGAAAAACATAATACAATCTCCTATGCGGGTAATTACAGATTAGTAATATTTTTAGCATCTATAGTTATATTGCTGGAGATACTAAATTATACTATGAATATTAACAACAAAGACTCTTCATTGCTTTCAGTATAGCATAGGTGAAAGTAAATGAGAATTGACGATAGAGAGAATAGTTTTATGTAGCCAATCTTTACTCACTTATGATATGCTATCGATATATTTATTAGATATTCTGTAGAAAGGAGCTCGTATGAATCGACTTAGTTTCTCGCGAACTCAGATTTTAATTCTCCTTAGTGTGTGGCTCACGTTCTTGTTGAGCTTTGTTATGCGCTTGTCTTGGGCATCTGTTATGCCTATCCTCAATGAGGCGTTGCATTTCACAGCCAAGATGGGGGCTCAACATATTTCGGCCTTTTACTTTGGTTATGCGTTAACGGTATTACCAGGCGGTATCTTAGCCGATAAAATTGGTTACAGACGCACCATCTTGTTTAGTTTGATCGGTATGGCCGCTGTAACGGCTTTGATGAGTACCATTACAGACTATACCATGGCTTGGGGTTTGCGCTTCTTATTAGGCGTTATGTCTGGTCCTGTACAAGCTTCTTGCTTGAGCGCTATCGGAGATCACTTTGGTCCTAACCAACGCGGTGCGGCCGTAGGTATCTTCATGAGTTGTACTTCCTTTGGTATTACTACGGTAAACCTTTACGCTCCATATGTAGCTACACATTACGGTTGGCAAACGGCATTCCTTGCTACAGCTATCTTGCCATTGGCAGTACTCGTGTTATGTTACTTCACGGTGCGTAAGCCAAGTGCAGAAATCCTAGCACAACGAGAAGCCGAGGCTTCTGCAGCGGCTGCTAAACTTGGCGTAGGCCAAACGTCCTTAGTAGAAAACTTGAAGCACATCATTTCCAACCGCAACATTCGTTGTTTGGCCATTGCGGGCTTCTTTGCAACAGGTACGACTTGGGGCGTAACGCAATGGGCGAACTTGTACATGGTTAAACAATTAGGTGTAACTGCTATCTATGCAGGCCAAGTCATGAGCGTATTCGGTACGGCTGCGCTCATTGCGAAACCAACAATTGGTATTTTATCTGATATTTTGCCAATTAAGAAGAACCATTTAGCGGCGCTCGTTATGTTCTTATTTGCGCCCGCTTTAATCTTGTTTGCAAGTACGGCAAATCCAAATATGCTCTTTGTAACAGGTCCAATCCTCGGTATTGGTGCCTTTATGCATAGTGCGTTGACTAATGCTCTTGTAGTTCAATCGGCAGCACCTCATTTACGCGGCACTACAGCGGGCTTTGTAAACTTGTTTAATCAAATTGGGGCTCTCTTGGCACCACTGCTCTTGGGCAATGTCCTCGTTATGACGGGCAGTTACCAAATGTCCTTGATGTCTATCGCCATTGCCCCTATTATCGGTGCATGTGCATTGTTTTTCATTCGTCTTAAATAATATAAAAGGATCCGTAAATGAACTGCCCTTCTAAAAATTTCGTCTAATTGAAGGGTAGAACAAAACGGGTCCTTTTTGTAATTAATATGTATATTGTGTATGGTGTTCTTTTATTATATGATTGAGTCATAGTACAGGAGGGATGTAAATGGAAATCATCTGTTTTGGCGATAGCATTACGCGTGGCTATGATGTACCCTATGGACGCGGTTGGGTCGAAATCTGCGATGCTTCCATAGAGAACGTTAATTTTACAAATTATGGTGAAGATGGCTGCTCCGTACAGGGGATGATATATAATATTGAAAATTGGGCGGTTACTGCTGTATCCGATCCAACACGTCATATTTTCTTGATGTGTGGCACTAACGATATTTTACAAGGTCGAGATAGTACCTATGTGTACAAGACTTTGGTGAAAGCTATTGAGCTGGCTAGTACAAAAGGGATGGTAATCATCGGTTTAGAAACTCAAATTGATAGCGATATGAATGGATTAAATCTGGTTGTACGAGAGGTTAATGAACAGCTAAAAGCCTACGCAGCGGAGCGTAATATTAAGGCCATAGATTTCTATACCACCTTGTTTGAAGCGGATCAAATTGGACAAATTGTCTTTGCCGGAGAGGTACATCCCAACGAGCGCGGTTATCGATTAATGGCGTATAAGGCATTAGAGGTCTTTACGCGATTATAACGGCACTATAATACGATTATAACGGCACTATAATACGACTGTAACGGGACTATAATGCAACTGTAATATAAAGAATATAAAAACTCCCCTAATGAGTTGCCTCATTGGGGGAGTTAGTGATTTATAGCCTTTTGTGCTAGCGAAAGTTGGGGGCTTTCACCAGATACAATTAAATTCGTAACGAATTATTTTTTAGATTTAGTAGATACTTTATTGTTGGACACCTTAGCAGATTGTGCGATTGCATATGCAGTGCCTTTTACTAAATCAGAAGCTTCAGCAGTGTTGCCAGATACGGTTACAGCTGCTACAGTGTCTTCGGTTACTGCGAATAATGCAGTTGCATAAGGGTGTTGCGCACCATTTGGTACAGTTACAGCACCGGATTTAACAACGATGTAACGACCGTTGTTGTTGAAAATATCATAATGAGCTGCTTGTTTTACACCATCATAGCTTTCATTGTAAGCGAACAATGCAGCTACTTCACCACTTGCTACTTGACCAGATTGTTGCATGGAACGCAATTTAGCAGCTGCTACAGCTGTTGGTTGAGTCATGTTTACAGTGATGCGCAAAGAGTTGTTGTTTACAACTGCTTCAGTGATTACGTTTGTAGAGAATACATTCGCAACACCGTTGCCAGCATGGTTGTAAGAGCTAGCAGTTTTCACTTGGTAGCCGTTAGTGTATGCAGGCAAGTCATATGTGTAAGTTTTACCATTTAACAACAAGTCGAAAGCGTTTAATTGGTTAGCTTTGTAGCGAGAAACGTAGGAGCTGCCGTTGCCATTAGCTGTTACGGAGTTTACAGTTTCTTGGTATACAGGTTGGGCTTCAGTAGGGATAGGATCCATGATTTGAAGACCTACAGCTGTTGTTTGTGGTGCCACAAAGATTGGATCACCTAATTCTTTAGATACAGGCATTTGTTGAGCCATATCACCTGCTGTATAAGGCACTGCTGGCAATGGTTTGTAGCCAGGGCGTGGTGCACTTGTGGCATAACTAGTTTGGTAAGCTGGCGTAGCCGCTTGTGGTGCAGGATAAGAATATTGTTCTGCTGAAGCACGTTCGTAAGCGCGTGCATTAGCATCAATAGTTGCAGCAAAAGCAGAGAAAGACATCGTTGTCGCTGCAAACACTGCAAAAGCAGTTGCTAAATGTTTTTTGTTCATAATAATTTACTCCTAAATACATGATTTTACAAATAACACAGATACTAACTTGTATTATATAGGAATTCATGCTAATTGTAAATAAAATATAAAATATTATCTTAATTATAAATAAATATAATCAAATGAGTCAAATATTGTACAATTAGCCATAGAATGTCATATTACTATATAATAATAATCAGTATAGTAATTTATTATATCGAAAAATTTCGTTTGATGCTATATCTAATTCGTATAGTGCTACAATTAATTTGTGTAGTGCTATATCTAATGCGTTAACTGATATGAGCAATATAAATTTGTGGATTATATCAATTGAGATGGTGAAAGTTTCACTAGGGAGGTCTCATGAGTATTAGCGTCTATTATGGACGAGCAGGATCAGGCAAGACGCGCGCCGTATATGAGCGCATACGTCAGGTCATGACAGATTGTCCAGGGGAACCAATAATCTTGCTTGTTCCTGAACCTGCCACCTATCGGGTGGAACGGGAGCTAGCTGAATTTATGCCTGAGAAAGGCTTTACTACGGTTCGCGTCGTAGGCTTTGGTCGTTTGGGTTATCAGATATATCAATCGATAGGCTCAAAAGGGGTCGGTCAATCAAATTTATCAAGCTTTGGCCGGTCTATGTTGTTGCGCCTTGTAATGAAACGAAAACAAAAGGAACTCGGGCTGTTAGAACAGGCCACAAAGCGACCTGAGTTTTCCTCTGTATTGCAACAACTCTTTTCTGAGTTTCGCGCCTTCCGTGTAGGCCCTGTGGACCTAGAACGAGGGGCAGAGTTTGTTAACAATACAGTATTACAAAAGAAATTACGCGAGCTAGCTATTTGTATGTCTGCCTATGAAGAAGAACTCAGTCGCCATGGGGAGCGCGACATCGATCCTATCATGGAAATCGTAGAGGCATTGCCACAATCTCCTCTCATGGAGAATAGCCACGTCTTTATCGATGGTTTCCATTGGTTTACGCCCACACACTATGAGTTGATTTATACCTTGTTTGACTTGGCGAAGGAAGCCGTTATTACTATCGATTTACCGATGGCTCCAAAGGCGTTAAATCTAGCTCGTCGAGGGGAGCATCTCTTCAGCCGCCCTTTAGAGATTTACGACACCTTAGTCGCTCGTTATGGCTCTGGTATCAACTGGGTTGGCTTTGACGGGAAACGAGGACCTCAAATCGTTCAAGCTCTAGAGTCTAATTACTTTATTAGTCCTAGTAAGAAAAACCCTACAGATGCAACGATTCCGCTTATTCGAGGCTATAACAGGGAACGCGAAGCAGATGCTGTGGCTCGTCGTATTTTAGCCTATGTAGAATCATCTGAAGAGGCGCGTTACCGAGATGTATGTATTATGCTCCGCGAGTCTGAAACCTATGGTGACACTTTAGAAAAGGTCTTTGCTCGCTACGGTATTCCGCACTTTATCGACCGTCAGCGGCCTATGAAAAACCATCCGTTAGGCGAGCTGTTGACGGCTCTCTTTGATATCGTACGTCATAACTATAGTCGAGACAGCATGTTCCTCTTGCTCAAGACGGACTTGATGCCGCTTACTCGTGAGGCTGTAGATGAGCTAGAGAACTACGTTCTCGAGTTTGGTATCGACCATTATAAATGGGAACGTGAAAGCTGGCCGTACCTACGAGGCTTTTATGAGGGGCAAAATGAAGATAACCACGTAGATGCACCACGCAGAGCACGTGTAAACAAAGCAAGACAAACCATTATGGATGTTTTATCTCCGTGGTTTGATTTTGCGGCTTATAGTGATGGACATACGGGCGCAGAATGGGGAGCTCAATTATATAGTTTGTTAGAAACATTGCAAGTGCCAGAGCGCCTTTATGAATGGGCGAAGGATGCAGAAACTGTCGGTGATCAAGAATCTAAAGCTAGTCATGAACAGATGTACAATGCGGTCCTTTCCTTTATAGACGAAATTTCTATGGTCATGAAGGATGAAATATTGACCTTGGATGAGATGATGCTCCTCCTCGAAGAAGGCCTTAGCGATGTAAACTACTCTATGATTCCTCCGTCTTTAGATCATGTGGTAATCACCACCATCGAACGTGGTTACAGCCAGTGGTGGCCTAAGGTGTTTGTAATGGGCCTCAACCAAGGTGTGTTCCCTCAAAGCATGGGCGATGAAGGACTCATCAAGGACAAGGAGCGTCAAGAATTGGCCGATGCAGGCATTACCTTAGCAGAAGGTGCCTTGCCGAAGGCTTTCAACGAGAATTTCCTATTATACCTCGCCATGACGCGAGCATCCGATTCGTTGACCTTGTCCTATGCGGGCTCTGGTGAGGATGGAACCGGTCTTGAGCCGTCCCTCATTGTGAAACGACTAGAATCCCTTGGGTACGTAGATCAGGCGGTAGAGATTCCTCTCTCCATTGCACCTGATACAGAGACGGATTACGTGTGGCGACCACTTCAAAGTCTGTCATTGTTATCCGAGCGCTGGGGTGCTCTCTTTAGCGGACTTGAGGTCAATCCTCTTTGGTGGGGCCTCTATAACTGGGCTCGTGAAAGCGAAGCCTATCGTCCTCGTTTAGCGGAGGTGTCACGTGGCATTCGAGATAATAACGATGTGCCTGTCATAACGCAGGATTTAGTGAATGGTCTATTTTTGTCTAAAGGCTATATGTCTGGCTCTGTGACGCGCCTCGAACGATACCAACAATGTCCGTTTAAGTTCTATGCTCAATATGGTTTGAAACTAGAGCCACGTCCAGTGCGTTCCTTTAGAGCTCCTGAAATCGGTACATTCTTACATGCTAATTTAGAGCGCTTAGGGAATTATCTTTTAGAAAACAATAAGCAATGGCGTGACCTCGATGAAGAGGAACAAGAAAATCTATGTCGCACAGTGGCAGACGAAATCTTGCAAGAAAATCAGATGGGTGAAGAAACGAGCGATGCCTACCAAAAGGCCATCGAGCAGCGTGTACAGAGAACATTACATGTGACGGTAGACCGCCTCGTAGAATGGTCTAAGCGCAGTGATTTTGATACGAAGTATTTAGAGCAAGACTTTGGTCGTCAAGGTGGCTGGGATCCTATTCGAGTCCCTCTTGGTGAAGACCGTTACTTGCGCCTCATCGGTCAAATTGACCGCATCGACGAATATACACGGGATGGTCAAACCTATGGTATGGTTATCGACTACAAATCGGGGGGCGCTCATGTGACGGCCCAAGATGTGTATTATGGCCTTAAACTGCAACTCATGACCTATCTGCTGGCGTTAGAATCTGCTTACGGTAAAACACATGGCGGATCTATGTCCCCTGCGGCGGTGGTTTATTCTTACGTGAAGAACCCTAAAATCCCTGCTGATGCGCCTATATCTTATGAAGATGCCGTTTCGTTGGTTAATGAAAGTGACGCGTGGCAAAACAGTGGGTATTTCTCCGATGATATAGAGT
>CAKQBP010000018.1 GCA_934216375.1 uncultured Veillonella sp. | reverse complement strand
GGCTATAGGAAAAACCTAGTAGCCTGTATTTTTTCTACATATTATAAAGTTTTTATTGAATTGGACCTTTTGGGATGAACATATCTTGTAACTCTTCACGTGTGAAATGATATTTTTCATTACAATAATGGCAAACAAGCTCTGTTACGTCATCTTCCAAAATAGCATTCTTATCTTCTTCACGTAATGTCATTAGCACACTGGCAAAGCGATCACGACCACAACGACATTGGAAATGAATTGGTTCATTATATACTTGATTCACAGTTAAACCATCGAGAACGCGTTCCATAAGACCTTTACCATCTGGATTTGCTTTCAAATATTCTGTAATAGGACCAAGTTCATTAATATTCTTTTCTACTTGTGCTAATGCTTCATCTGTAGCATCCGGTAAGGCTTGTACGATAAAACCTCCAGCTACAACTGTATGGTAATCTGGATCTACTAATACACCTAAACTAATCGTTGACGGTACTTGTTCAGATGCATATAAATAATATGCCAAATCCTCTGCTACTTCACCACTTTGAATCGGGCTTGTAGAAGTATAGTCTTGCGCCAATTGTGTAAATCGTGTAACTTGTACTTCCCCATTATGACCTACGGCAGCACCAACATCAAGCTTACCAGCATGCTTTAAAGGTACATCTACATGTGGCTCGTCTACATAGCCTCGAACCGTATTATCAGAGAATGCATCTACATGAACTACACCTAGTGGACCATCACCTTTGATACGAAGACTTACGTTTTCATGGTTTTTAAAATCACCAGCCAATAAAATAGCTCCCGTCATAGCACGACCTAAAGCAGCTGTTGCTACAGGCCATAAATCATGACGTACACGAGCTGTTTCAACTGTATCGGTTGTTACAGCTAAAGACATACGAACCCCTTCTCGGGTTGTAAAACGTTTTATATAATCCATTCTATCATTCCTTATTTCTACTTATTTTATATAAGATATTATATTTATATTGCTTATATAGTATATCATGTCAAATATTTAACTTTCAATAATAGAGAATATATGTTCGTCTAGTCTGATTTAAAGTTAAAAGAACATATTTTCGATGATATAAAAACACCCAGTACCATGAGATACTGAGTGTTATATATACAGTTCTTAGATTTGATCGATAAGGTTAACCATTTCGATTGCACCCATAGCACAATCATAACCTTTATTACCCGCTTTTGTACCAGCGCGTTCGATAGCTTGCTCGATGTTTTCAGTAGTCACTACACCAAACATAACTGGAATACCAGTTTCTAATGAAACGTGGGCAATGCCTTTTGCTACTTCATTACATACATAATCATAATGAGTAGTAGAACCACGAATAACTGCACCTACACAAATAACTGCATCATAACGACCAGATAAGGCAGCTTTTTTAGCAATCAATGGAATTTCATAAGCACCGGGAACCCAAATTACTGTAATATCCTCTTGTTTAACATCGTGACGAAGTAAACAATCTTCAGCGCCTCCGATTAATTTAGATGTAATGAACTCGTTGAAACGGGAACCGATAATAGCAAATTTCTTACCAGTACCTAATAAGTTACCTTCTTGAACCATCATTATGTTGACCTCCTCTATTCCATCTAAGGAAATATATATGTAACGACCGAGTTATATGGTGAAAGTTAATTAGTCTTCTAACATATGACCCATTTTCTCTTCTTTTGTTTTTAAATAGCCTGCATTAAATTTATTTGCAGCAATGATGAGTGGTACACGGCTAGTTACATTGATTCCCCAATGTTCTAAGCCATGACGCTTTTCGGGATTGTTAGTTAATAAGCGGATGCTTTTAATACCCAAGAAACGGATAATTTGAGCCGCTAAGGAATATTCACGCATATCTGCAGGGAAGCCTAATTGTTCATTTGCTTCTACTGTATCAAGGCCCTGTTCTTGTAATGCATAGGCTTTAATTTTATTGGTCAAACCAATGCCACGGCCCTCTTGTCGCATATATACAACAACGCCTTTGCCTTCTTTTTCAATAGCGCGCAACGCATTGTCTAATTGTTCGCCACAATCACAGCGCTTAGAACCAAATACATCGCCTGTTAAACATTCAGAATGAATACGTACAAGCACATCGCTACAATCTTGAACATTGCCATTTACGATAGCTAAATGCTCTTTATGATCTAATTCATTTTTAAATACAAAGATATTAAAATCACCAAATTTAGTAGGCAACTTAGAACAAGCACCAAGCTCAACCATATCTTCATGTTGTTTACGATATTCTATAAGTTCTGCTACAGAAGCAATTTTCAAGTCATGCTCCTTAGCAAATTTCATAAGATCTGGCAAACGGGCCATATCGCCATTGTCTTTAGTAATTTCACAAATAACGGCAGCCTCTTGTAACCCTGCTAGGCGACAAAGGTCGATAGATGCCTCAGTATGACCTTGACGTACCAATACGCCGCCCTCTTTATATACAAGTGGAAATACGTGACCTGGACGACGGAAATCTTGAGGTTTCGCATTAGGATCTAATAGTTTTTGAATTGTATAAGCACGCTCTGCAGGAGACACGCCTGTTGTAGTATCTACATGATCAACAGTCACAGTAAAAGCAGTTTCATGGTTATCAGTATTTTTGGTAACCATTGCAGGAATGCCAAGTTTTTCTAACGCTTCGCGGCGCATAGGCGTACATACGATACCGCGAGCGTATTTAACCATGAAGTTAATGTTTTCTTGCGTCGCAAACTCTGCAGCAATGATAAGATCGCCTTCGTTTTCACGGCTTTCATCATCAACGATAATAACAGGTTTACCAGCTTTAAGGTCTTGTAAGACCTCATTAATAGAATGTAATTGTTCGCTCATAGGAACGCTCCTTACTTATATAAATCCATTCTCTACTAAGAGGGATTGCATAGATTTTTTAGGCTTTTCTTCGGTAGGTTCACTACCAAGATTCATAAAATGACGAATATATCGTCCAGCAATATCCGTTTCTAAATTGACCTCTGTTCCAATATGAGCAAAACCTAAAATGGTTTCACTCAAAGTGTGAGGAATGATAGAGACGGAAAAACTACTGTCTGTTCGTCGCATAATTGTGAGGCTAATTCCATCGATGGTAATGGAGCCCTTATAGATAACATAATCCATAACGGATTTTAGAGCCTCGATAGTAAAGATAATGGCATTATCGGTTTGTTCACGGTTAATGATACGACCTGTACCATCTACATGGCCTGCCACAATGTGACCACCAAATCTACCATTAGCAAGCATAGCTCGCTCTAAGTTGACTGGTTGATGGACTTTCAAATTAGTAAACGTAGTCATCTTAATAGATTCTGGCATCACATCCGCTGTAAATACGCCATTACCAATCGTTGTGGCCGTCAAGCATACCCCATTAACAGCTACGGAGTCACCGATTTTCAAATCGTTAAAAATCTTATCTCCCCGAATTGTTATGGCTAAGGATTTAGGGCCCTTTTTAATGTTCTCGATGCGGCCGATTTCTTCAACGATTCCCGTGAACATAAGCGCCCCTCCTTCCTTGACGATACGCTTCAATGCGAATATTATTATCTAATACTTTAGTCTTGGTAAAAGTTAATTGCGGTGAAACCTCTAAACTTTCAAAACCTCGACCTCCTACAGCAGGTGTTGCATCGTTACCACCAATAATGGTATTTCCAATATATGTTACGACCTTATCAAAGTTCTTCGTTTCCACAAAGGAACTGATAATTGCAGATCCACCTTCAACAAGAATAGATGTGTAACCTAGTTCACCTAGTTTTGTAAGAATATCATCGATAGATAATTTCTTAATATCTATGACAATGTCTGTGCTCTTGCTTTTACGAGTAGAAATAGATTCTACTACGGTTACTTGAGCACCAACTTGTTCTAAGGCTTGTATCCGATCCTTAGGACAACCTTTAGATACGAATATATGAATCTTTCGATTATTTATTTCAAAGACGCGACTAGTAGTAGGTGTTCTACCAAGACTATCCAAGATAATTACATCTGGTTGATGAATAGTAATCGGTTCATCAAGTATGCTTTTATCTAATAACGCATCTGATAATTCACTATCCGTTAAACGACAATTTAACTGTGGATTATCTGCCAAAATTGTACCAATTCCAACGAGCATGGCATCATGCAAGGCACGCAACACATGTCCATCACGACGAGAGGACTCATTTGTAATCCATTGAGATTGTCCAGTAGATGTAGCAATTTTCCCATCTAGTGACATAGCACTTTTTAGAGTGACAAAAGGCTTACCTGTCTGTATATAGGTAAAGAAATGCTCATTTAGTTCAGCACATTCATCACTACATACGGGGCAAACAACCTCAATACCTGCTTCACGAAGTAACTCCATTCCCTTTCCAGAAACTAGTGGATTTGGATCCGTACTACCTACTATTACTTTAGCTATGCCAGCCTCAATGATACGAAGCGCACAAGGTGGTGTTTTTCCATAATGGGAACATGGCTCTAATGTTACGTATAAAGTAGCACCTTTGGCATTATCACCTGCTTGATTTAGTGCATGTACCTCAGCATGAGCTGTACCAGCTTTATGGTGATAACCTTCACCGATTATTGTATTATCTTTTACCACAACAGCACCAACCAAAGGATTTGGTGAGGTGTGACCAGTGGCTAATTTTGCCAGTTCAATGGCGCGTTTCATATATACTACGTCATCCACCATATCACCTCAATAAAAAAAGGACTATTACATAGTCCTTGGGTCATCATATATACACATACAAAATATATGTGCTATTGTCTTTTCTCATCCAGACTCTACTGTCGGTATCGGAATTGCACCGATTCATACCAAAAAGGTTCGCGGACTTTACCGCCGGTAAGGAATTTCACCTATCCCCAAAGACTTATCTATTTTGTTTATGAATTAATAATAACACTTTTATTAATGTTATGCAAGAATAATAGTTTTGTATTGAGAAAGAATATTAAATAATTTAATTAAAATATAATTTTTAGAACACAAATACTAGAACAATATAAATAATAATATATATTTACTTTTAATATAAACATATATAAACTATGTATACAGTAAATAGTAACTTTTATCACATAATTACAAGTTAAACAAGTCTAATATAGTATATATGGTTTGAATAACCATATTTTAATGATAGTAATTATTAAATATAGGTGATAATATGGCAAAAAAACGAATTTCTGATGTACTTATAGAAGTCTTAGCCAATGCGGGCATCGAACGCATTTACGGTATCACTGGAGATAGTCTAAACTCTGTAAATGATAGTTTACGCCGCAATGGTAAAATTGCTTTTGAACATGTACGACATGAAGAAACAGCAGCCTTTGCTGCCGGTGCAGAAGCATCCCTAACTCATAAACTAACTGTATGTGCTGGTAGCTCTGGTCCTGGCAACTTACACTTGATTAATGGTCTCTTTGACTGTCATCGCAATCGTGTTCCAGTATTAGCCATTGCTTCTCACATACCTCAATCTGAAGTAGGTTTGAACTATTTCCAAGAAACACATCCAGAAAATCTATTCAAAGAGTGTTCTTGTTTCTGTGAACTTATTTCTAGTCCTAAACAAATGCCGGAAATTCTATTCCGTGCTATGAACGCTGCTGTTGGTAACCAAGATGTTGCTGTTATCGTTCTTCCTGGGGACGTTGCAGTTATGGAAATGGAAATTGACGAATTACCTATATGGGCCCCACCTCGTTTACCTCATATTGTTCCACAACGAGAAGATATTGAAGAAATGGCTGCTCATTTAGAAACAGGCAAACGTATTACCCTATTCTGTGGTGCCGGCTGTGAAGGTGCTCATGACGAAGTGGTAGAATTAGCAAAACGCTTACAAGCACCGGTTGTACATGCTTTCAGAGGTAAAGAATGGGTTGAATGGGATAATCCATATGATGTAGGTATGACTGGCCTATTAGGCTATACATCTGGCTACCGTGCTATTGAACAATGTGATACATTGGTAATGCTTGGTACAGACTTTCCTTACCGTCCATTCTATCCAGAAAATGCGAAAGTAATACAAGTAGATAGAGATCCTAGCGCTTTAGGTCGTCGCGTACCTCTTACACAAGGTATCATTGGTACTGTAAAAGATACGTTAAAAGAATTATTACCTCTTGTAGGCCAACGTGGTGATACTGAATTTATCGACACAGTGCGTAAAGCGTACACTAAATTTAGAGGTGATTTAGATAGCTATGCCGTTGCCGAGCCAGATGGTGTAGCAATTCACCCTCAATACTTCGTAAATCGCCTCAATAAACTAGCGGCAGAAGACGCAATCTTTACCTTTGACGTAGGTACTCCAGTTATTTGGACTGCTCGCCATCTAAAAACAAA
This sequence comes from uncultured Veillonella sp., assembly GCA_934216375.1. Lineage (GTDB taxonomy): Bacteria > Bacillota > Negativicutes > Veillonellales > Veillonellaceae > Veillonella. Next base: position 5,933 of record CAKQBP010000018.1, on the reverse strand, counting down.
TGGTAAACGCCGTATTTTAGGATCCTTTAGCCACGGCTCCATGGCTAATGCTATGATGCACGCCATTGGTGCTCAAAATGCATGTCCTAATCGTCAAGTCATCTCCCTCTCTGGTGACGGTGGCTTTACAATGATGATGGGCGAAATGCTGACTTTAAAACAATTGAATCTACCAATTAAAATCTTTGTATTCAATAACGAAGAACTTAGCTTTATCGCTATGGAAATGAAAGCTTCCGGCTATCTAGACTACGCTACAGACTTTGTAAATCCAGATTTCGGTAAACTAGCTGAAGCTGCTGGTATCAAAGGGGTTAGCATTCATAACTCTAGCGAAGTGGATGAAAAAATCACGGAAGCCCTTAACCATAATGGCCCAGTAATCGTTAATGTTCGCGTAGACAAACAAGAACTTGCAATGCCTCCTAAAATTGCATATCAACAAGCTAAGGGCTTTAGCAAATACTTAATCAATGCAATTCTTGATGGCCGTGGTACAGAGCTTAAAGAAATGGCCAAAACAAACTGGATGAAATATAAATCCCTATACTAATATTGCAATATTTACAAAATCTGCCAAAATAAATACACTGCAAAACTTTCAAAAAGAGGTGTCATCATTTGATGATACCTCTTTTATTGCATAATTTTAATCATATACTGTTATAAAACCTTCAGTCCAGCCCCTTAAATTAAGAGTAATTGAATCAATTCCTAAACAATCTAAACCATATACTTTAAATATATCCCAGGTCTTATACCAATCTAATGCTTTCTCTGCATATTCTAAAGTGCTAAATAAACCTATGTATCCAGAACTGGAATAATATAGATCTATATCGTAATCATACCAAACACCATAAATTTTGTTATTTACTATTTCATAGTTAATATCATCACCTATATGAGCACAATCATTTAAATAGTGAGTTTTTATAGAAAAGGAATTATCATTTAACTTAGAAAATCCAGACAATATTTTAGATTCAACTAGAGCCTCTTCAGCTAATGATATATCAGAAAAAAATCCTAATCCAAAATATTCTGTATAAGGTAGCTCTTCATTCTTTTTATAGTGTGCTAAAGCTTCATATATTGGAACTCTCATAATTCACCAACTCGATTCAATATACATATAACAAATTAACTATTTCTTTTTATCTATAATAATCGTCCTCATAATCGTCTTTATACCTTATCGCATCGACCTCTGATGGAGATAATACATTCCCCTCTTCATCTACATATTCCCGGAATTCGTTAAAGTGTACACCTGGAATATCTGATTCTTCTAATTCAGGAATATCTTCTGGCTTAATATCCCAAAGTTTAATATCATCAGCTTGATTAGAAAGTCGATCAGTTATGTTAAAAGCATTACTATTTTCTTCTACTTTTGTATTTAGTTTAGGCACTTTAGAAACACTACTATTTGATGAATAGATTCCTAATAATTTTAATAAACTACCTATCATTTCCCAACACTCCCTTGCACCAATGATATATATTAATTATATTGTAGCAAACTACATAAAAATAAGCACTATATCCACATTTGAGATATAGTGCTTACTTTGTATTTGAGTCTTACCTTGTATTTTGTTATGCCCCAAAGAGTGACATTTGTTCGTCTTCAGGAAGTTCACCACAGCATTTGAGGTCTTTCATAAGATCAATGATGGTATTTGATACTTTACAACGGCGTTGTAAGTCTTTTAGAGATGTAAATGGACGTTCATTTCTTTCTTCGACGATAGCATCAGCCACTGTTTCACCTAGAGAATCAATAGCTAAGAATGGTGGCAATAAAGCGCCATCCTTAATACTAAAGCGTCTAGCTTCGGAATGTTGAATATCTACATTAATAAAACGATAGCCCCGTTGATACATCTCCATAGATACTTCCAAGGCACTCATAAGGTCCTTATCTTTAGGACTGGCAGCACGATCAAGAGCCTTGATACGGTTAAACTCGGTCAATTGTGTTTTGAGGTCCCCTGTCATGATCCGTAAATCGAAGGCTTTCGCACGAATGGAGAAGTAAGCTGCATAAAATGCCAATGGATGATATACCTTAAACCAAGCAATACGGAAAGCCATCATTACGTAAGCTACCGCATGGGCCCGTGGGAATAGATAGGAAATCTTTTTACAAGATTCAATAAACCATTCAGGAATATTATTTTCACGCATTTCTGCTTCAAATTCTGTCGTAGCTTGACCTTGTTTATTTCGTTTTTCAATCCCCTTCCCTTTACGTACGTTTTCCATTACGAAGAAACTATGTTTTCTATCCATACCACGATGAATCAAAAAGTTCATAACGTCATCACGGGTCGAAATAGCTTCGTTCAACTTACAAGTACCATTTTTAATGAGATCTTGCGCATTGTCAAGCCATACGTTTGTACCATGTGAAAAGCCAGAAATACGAACTAAATCAGAGAATGTTTGGGGACGAGAGTCTTCAAGCATGCCCCGTACGAATTTCGTGCCACATTCTGGAACAGCTAAGCTAGCTACTTGGTCACCTTGCAATTGTTCAGGTGTTAAGCCAATCCCCTCTGTAGAGGAGAACAAGCTCAATGTTTTTGGATCATCAAATCGTATTGTTTTGGCGTCGATACCAGTCAAATCCTCTAACATACGAATAATGGTCGGATCATCATGGCCCAGAATATCTAGCTTAGTCATACGACCTTCAATGGAATGATAATCAAAGTGTGTCGTTAATACGCCACTTTCCTTTTTATTCGCTGGATGTTGAATTGGCGTAAAGTGATGCACATCCATATCTCGAGGACATACCATAATACCACCAGGATGTTGGCCTGTAGTATTCTTCACATTTGTAAAGCCCTTTGCTAAATGTTCAAAGAAACCATTACGAGCTTGAATGTCTCTAATTTCGGCGTACTTTTTAACATAACCAAAAGCAGTTTTATCAGCTATAGTGCCGATTGTACCTGCTTTAAATACATTATCACGGCCAAATAGTTCTTCTGTATATTTGTGAGCTTTTGCTTGGTAATCACCAGAGAAGTTAAGGTCAATATCTGGAACCTTATCACCTTCGAAACCAAGGAAAATAGCAAATGGAATATCATGTCCATTTGTTTGTAAAGCATGACCGCATTCAGGACAGTTTTTACGAGGCAAGTCAAAGCCCCCTGCATATTCACCCTTTTCAAAGAATTCTGAATATTTACAGTTAGGGCATACATAATGAGGCGGTAATGGGTTTACCTCTGTAATCTCAGACATGGTAGCGGCAAAGGATGACCCTACGGAACCACGGGAACCTACGAGATACCCATCATCAAGAGATTTTTTTACCAGCTTATGAGCGATGTAATACAATACGCCGTAACCATTGGAAATAATACAATCCAATTCATAATCGAGACGTTCTTGTACGACACGCGGCAATGGATCACCGTAAATAGCCTTCGCATTTCTATAGCACATTTCTGTGAAAGCTTCGTCAGCACCTTCAATCTTAGGTGAATATGTACCATCAGGAACGGGCTTAATATCTTCAATGCTATCATTAATAGCACGTGTATTAGTAACGACTACTTCGTATGCTTTCTCTTTGCTTAAATAAGGGAAGGACGCAAGCATTTCATCTGTAGTACGTAAATGTAAATCTGGTTGTTCATCTGCATCTGGATAACCACATGCAGTTAACATGATTTCACGATAAATTTTTTCTTCTGGTGTCAGGTAGTGAACGTCACAAGTAGCACATACAGGTTTATTTAAGGCTTCTCCTAATTCGATAACGGTCTTATTCATATCGATGAGTGCCTGCTCGTCGGGCATGAGACCTTTACGAACCAAAAACGTATTGTTAGTATGTGGCTGAATTTCAAGATAATCGTAGAAGGAGGCTATTTCTAAAAGCTCTTCTTTTGTAGCTCCACGAACGATGGATTGCATAAGCTCCCCTGCTTCACAGGCAGAACCGATGATAATACCTTCACGATGTTCTTCAATAACGGAACGAGGCAAACGAGGACGAACCTTATAATGTTCAAGGTGAGAAATGGAAATCATTTTATATAAATTACGCAAACCGACCATATTTTTAGCTAATAAAATGATATGGTAACGTTTGTCTTTTTCCTTCTTCTTCTTTTTATCTAGTACAGGCTCTTCATCTTTTGTTACCGTTTCATCTTCGATAAGATATCCTTCTACACCGTAGATAACTTTAACACCTAACTCCTTACCAAGAGCTTGCGCTTCTGGGAAGGCTTGTACTACGCCATGGTCCGTAATAGCCACCGCAGGATGACCCCATTTTTTTATTGTTTTAAACAAGTCCTTTACAGATACGAGAGCATCTTTATCACTCATCTTAGTATGTAAGTGGAGTTCCACACGAGAGTCCGGACGATTTTCAGTTCGTTCCACACTAGTAGTTTCTATTGCTTCAATACTGCGAATAGAAAGGATATAATCCTTGTCAAAACGATCATCAAAGCTGACACTACCTTGTACGCGAACCCGTTGTAAGCCTTTTAGTTGTTTTAGTAACTCAGCCCCTTCTTCAGGACTGTTCGTAAACTTGATAAATTTAATGCTATTTGTATCATCTACAATGCTGCCATTAACGATACTTTTACCAGTCTTAGTATCACGTTTATCTATACCTACAAAGACACCTTCAAAAATTACACTAGGTGTATCCAAGGTGCCCATGATTTTAGAGGTGACCCCTTCAATTTTAGGTCCTAAAATCATGCCTTCATCAGTAGGTGCCTCCTTTGGTGCACGACGAGGATATTTGCCATCCCCTTCACTTCCTTTAGCCGTAGATTTTGTAGTTTTTTTAGGTCCAAAGCCTTTGCTTGCTTTAGGTATACTGCTCACAGATGCGATAGTATCACTACTGCTAGATTCGGTAGCCGTATGATTAGAACGAGACACAACAACTGGACTATTGTTGAAATAGCCTAATTCAATAGCTTCTACAAATGGGGCAAAATCATCTTCGTCTACATCATCATATTCATCTTGTTGGTCATAACCCGCAAAAGACTTGCCTCTAGGTTCTTGTTTTTTAGCCTCTTCAGCTTCACGTTGCGCTTCAGCCGCTTCAATCCATTCACCAGCACCACAGCCACCGCCATAATAATAGGTATCTAAACCTTCACCCGTTTCAGTATCTACCTTCCAAGCAAAGCAACAAGCTGTATCTGTATTTGTTGGAATATCATTAAAAGAGATATTTTTTTCCTTATACCATGCAGACAACCTTTCACGTAGACTAAGCAATGTGGAAAATGCAGAGTCCGCTGCTTGAATCGTCACATGTTGGCTATGACAGTTCACATAGAAGGATGATTTCTTATTCTGTTTTGGTACAACACGATAACGTACTTTCATTTTTATCCCTTATACCCACAGTAGGTAATACATAAATCTCTAAATCGCCAAATATCGCCCTTGCTGCTACGGCTATCTAATATAATCTCATAAAGCCCTTTTAATAAAGCTCGTAGAGCCTTAATTGAAATTCTCGGACTCGCCTCGTAAGCTAGCTTAATCGGATATGGTTTAAATGACGAATCATGATCCTTACATAAGTTTTGTATGGCTTGAACAGACATACCCGCTTGGCGACATTCACTAACTAGCAACTGTAAACGTAATTGCCCCTCAATATAGCTCATAGCACGGTCTAATTCTTTATAGCCGAACATAAATGGAAATAGTTCAAGTAATGTATCGATATCTCTTTTTAATAGAGCCTCTTTAAAAGTAAAAATATTTTTGGCTCCATAGTCACTACCGTTTTCTTCGAGAAATTCTTTGGTAATAACCTTTTCCCCAGTAATCTGTAAGAAATATCGGTCAAACTCAGTTCTCATAAAAGAAACAGGTACCTCTTGCCACAAATCGATAAGATGGGCTACATATTCCTG